>CAKQWL010000225.1 GCA_934278965.1 uncultured Clostridia bacterium
CCGGATACCGCAAGCCCGCTGGATCCGCGGGCGCTCGGCACGGCCGCGCTTGCGTCACGCGGGATTACCGTTGTGACCGCCGCCGGCAACAGCGGTCCGGCCCCGTGTACCGTCACTTCGCCGGGGATCAGCCCTTTTGCCGTTACCGTCGGCTCCTGCACAAAGGGCGGCGAAATCGCCGAGTTTTCCAGCCGCGGTCCGACTGCATCCGGCCTTCACAAACCGGACCTCGTCGCCCCCGGAGTGGATATCCTGTCGCTGGATTCCTCCTCCTGCAAAGGCTACTTTGCCCAAAGCGGCACCTCTATGTCCTGCCCTTACGCCGCCGGTGTTATCGCCTGCATGTACACGGAAAATCCGAAGCTCACGCCGAGGCAGATTCAAAAGCTCCTGCCGTCCATGCTGACGCCGCTTCGGGGACTTTCACGCGACAGTCAGGGCCGCGGCGCACTCTATGTCTGACGCTCGTTTCCCCACATTCTTATTGGAGCCGTTTTGTATATTTTTGGATGCCCGCCGCGGCGCAGAGCATCACCAGGAACTCCGTAATCGGCATAGCAAACCACAGCGAATGATCACCGGCCGCTGCCGGAAGCGTCATAATCAGGAAGCCGCTTATCACAAGTCCCCGCAGCACCGACACGGCAAACGCCGCAGCAGGCTTCATAATTGCCTGGAAATAGTAGGTCGAAAAAATCTTAAATGGCAGCAGCAGGAACGACAGCGCGTAAGTCCTTATAATAGCGGGCGCCCTCTCCAAGATTTCCGGCGTTGGCGACATAAAGATTTGAATATAGAGATTCGGGCATGCCATGCTGAGCGCCGTCCAGAATACTCCGAAAAACAACGTCGTCCACAGTGCCAGCCGAAGGGTCTCCCGAATGCGGCCGCCCTTTCCCGCGCCAAAGTTTGTGGAAATGATCGGTTGTGCCGCCTGTCCGACGCTGTACGCACAGCACTGAACAAAGGTGCTGACCTGGATAATCGGACCGTAAATCGCCAGTGCGTCTGCTCCGAGATACTTCATAATCTGACGATTAAAAAGCACCGTCAAAATTCCCATCGCCACATCAATAAAGAATGTGGAAAACGCCTCCGGACAATACACCGACCGTTGCAAGTCCGGGATTTTTATCATTCCGCAGAAATGCCGCCAGCATCTGATTAAACAGAAACAACGGGAACACATACTTCACCGGACACATATATTTCCGGGCCAAGCGCAGCAGGACTTCATCTGCGCTGAAAAAGGTTAAAATCGAACGCTCAAAACACAATACCCCAATCCATGCCAAAACAGACAGTATTACAGAACCAATAACCGCGGCCGTAAAATATTGATTCTCCGCTCTGCCGCTTCTCTCTTTCCCTCCGCGCTTCGCGCTGAAAATCACACTGCCGCCAATACCCATCAGCAATCCGAGGCTGTATATGATATTCCAGACCGGCGCGACAACCGCCAGCGCCGCTGTCCCCTCCGGGCCATGATACTGTCCTACCATCGCCGTATCCACGATCGAGTAGATCGATGTAATCATGGCACTGCCGAATGCAGCGGATAAATATCGAAAATATATCGGTTTAATTTTTCCGTTCAGAAAATCCATTTTAGAGACCTCCTTCCACATAAAAAAACCGGATAAGAAACGGACATTTCAGTCCGCCTCTTATCCGGTTATCGTTTCTCTGAACAACTCACCCTCCGAGTAAACACTGGGAATTTTAGCATATTTCATCCGGAAGTTCAAGAGCTTTTTTCTTTGCGAGATCAAAGCAAGGTTTCGTCCTTCGAAAATTCCGGAAAAATTCCTAGACTTCGGGCCAGGATTCCTTTCATATAAGCAATGGTAAGCCCGTAGTTTAAAAACGGCACTCCCTGCTCCTCCGCACATTTCATGCGCCAAAGGATTTCCCGTTCATTGAGCATGCAGCCTCCGCAGTGCAGCACCATCCGGTAGGAAGACAGATCTTCCGGAAAGGAGCGGCCGGAACAGGTGTCGATTTCAATCTGATTTTTCGTAAATTCCCGAAGCCAGCGCGGGATCTTCACCGTTCCGATATCATTGCACTGTCGATGATGCGTGCAGCCCTCCGCAATCAGCACGCGGTCGCCCTTTCGCAGCGTTCCGAGTGCCGCGGCGCCGAGGGCGGCCGTCCGCAGAAATCCTTTGTATCGCGCCATCAGGATCGAAAAGGATGTCAGTGGGATCTCCTCCGGCACGATTTTCGCAACCTCTTCAAACGCTTGACTGTCCGTGATAACCATCTTTGGTCTTGCCCCGAGATTTTGAAGCAGCCCGGAAAGCCCGTCCGGCTGTACGGCAATGCTGACGGCCCCGGCATCCAGAATATCCCGCATGGTCTGCACCTGCGGCAGAATCAGTCTTCCTTTCGGAGCGGATTCATCAATCGGCGTCACCAGAACAACCAAATCTCCCGGCGACAGCAGGTCCGCCACCAAATGCTTTTCCCGCTTCTCCGGCAAAAGCGCGCCGAGCGCCCGTTTCAGCTCCTCAATCCCTTCACCGGTATACGCACTGACATAAAGTCCGTCCGGACGGCGTGCTTCCTTTGGAGCACCGTCGGCCTTGCTGCGGACAAGCAGGAAAGGGACCGCTCTTTTCTCGAAGAGCCCGATAATTTCAATCTCCTCCGGAGAGAGTCCTCCCGGCGCATCGGTAACCAGTACTGCAATATCCACACGGCGCATAATGTCGGCCGCACGCTGTACCCGCTGCTTGCCGAGCATTCCTTCATCATCGTCAAATCCCGGCGTATCAATGATCAGGACCGGCCCAAGCGGCAGAAGCTCCATTGCTTTCGTAACCGGATCCGTTGTGGTGCCTTTTTTTTCGGAGACAACCGAGAGTTCCTGTCCGGTCACTTTATTGACCAGACTGGATTTTCCCGCATTTCTTTTTCCGAAGAAACCGATATGGATTCGGTTTCCGCTCGGTGTGTCATTCAGTCCCATTTCGTTCTCCTTCCCGCCTGATTCTTCTCTCAGACCGGTAAACTTCACCGTAATCGCCGCGGCCGACCACCATTTCGTACCCGATCTCCGAGGCTAGCTCGGAAAGCGCCGAAAGGCTTTCGGCGGCGTCCTGATCCAATCCCGGTTTATGGTCGTAGAGTAAATACTGTTTTCGCACGGCTTTAGGCGACAGATTCGGCATAATGACATTGGCGCCGGAAAGAATCGCTTTCTTTCGGCCGTCTTCTCCCTCACATCCCAGTGCCGTCGTCGCCGGGAGAAGCACCTCCGGCAGCATGATCCGGCAAAGACTGATCAGAAAACAGGTCAATTCGCTGCTTCCATCCGGAAAATCCCGAAACGGGGTCGCATGGTGATGGCGGAAAGGCCCGATTCCGATCATATGCGGGCGGAACCTTTCCATGAAAAGCATATCCTCCGCCAACGCCTCCGCCGTTTGATACGGCGATCCCGCCATCATCCCGCACCCGGTCTGAAATCCGATTTCCCGCAGATTCCAAAGGCACTCCATTCGGTGCTCAAAAGACATTTCTTTCGGATGCAGCTTGTCATAATGTGCTTTCAAGGCCGTTTCATGGCGCAGAAGATAACGGTCCGCACCGGCGTCAAACATTGCCTGATACGAAGCTTTTTCGCGTTCCCCGATCGACAGGGTCACCGCCGTATCCGGGAAATCCGTCTTGATCCGCGCTACCAACCGGCAGATCCGCTCATCCGTATCCGAAGGATCTTCACCGCCCTGCAGGACAAAGGTGCGATATCCCATTTCGTATCCATCCCGGCAGCAGCTTAAAATCTCATCGTCTGTCAAGTGATACCGGCAGGTTTCACCGGAGGATCGCCGAAGCCCGCAGTAATAGCAATCATTCCCGCAGCGATTTGTAAATTCGATAATCCCCCGAAAATATAGTTTCTTTCCGAATCGTTCCTCTGCAATCCGGCGCGCTGCCTGCGCCGCGTACGCCGCATCCTCCGGCTGCCATCCGGAAAAGAGAGAAATCCACGCCTCCCGGGAAAGCGTTCTCTCTGTGAGAAGGGTATCAATCAGCGCTTTCATTCTGAAATACCTTCTGGGAATACGCGGTCTTTGCGCTGATTCCCTCAATTCTTCCGATTCTTCCGGAAAGCGCGTTGATTACATCCTGCGGAGCATCGATCGCAATACTCATAATGTTGATATGATGACGGCGATACGGGATACCCATCCGTCCGATGATAAATTCACTGTACTCACTTAACAGATGGTTCAGATCCTCTACATGCTCCTTACTTTCCACAATAATTCCGATGATCGCGATTCTTGTTTCCCTGGATTCTGTCATTTTCGGTTTTCTCCCCTCATTTTGGATTTGTTTTCTTCTTTCTATTTTTTCAAGAGAAGCGCCGGAATATCCACTTTATTTTCAATCAGGCCGCTCTCCAGCATGAAGGCCGCGGTATTTTCCAACGCCGCAATATCCTCCTCTGTGATCTCCGTCCGAAAATCGTAAAGCTCAAACATCTCCGCCGCTGCTTCCGGCTCCAGTCCGGTCTCCTCCGCAGCAAGCTGCATTGCTTCGTCATGATTTTCCTTGATATAATCCAGCGTCTCTTTTTGAACATCAAGGAATGTATCAATAATCTCTTGGTTGCTGTCGCAGAATTCCTGCGTCGCTGCGGTCAGGATTGCACCGGAAATCAGACCTTCCCCGTCTGTTACAAGATGATGGCCTGCCTTTTCACACTGATACGCGGTTGGCCCGGCAAGAAGCGCACAGTCAATGCTGCCGTTTTCCAGTCCTGCCATTGCGGATGGAATATCCATAGAAATAAAGTCTACATCCTCCATCGTCATTCCGCCCGACGCAAGATACGCCGCAAGAAGCTCGTGCAGATTCGTTCCCTTCGGACCGCCGATCGTAAGACCGCGCAGATCCTCCGGAGAATTCACATCATCCTTTGCCGAAAACAGGCGAAACGCCTTCGGGGAAGTACTGTACATACTGAGGATCCGAATATCCGCGCCGTTTGCCGCCGAAAGAATCACCGAGGTTCCTCCGACAGCGTTCAGAATCTGGATCGATCCGGAAGCAAGCGCCGCCGTTTGGTCCGCTCCGCTCGTTAAATCCGAATAAGCAAATCCCAGTCCGAGTTCCGCATACGCCTCTTCGAAGCTGCCCCTTGCCTTTTCTACGATCGAGGGAACATTCAGCGGGGACTTCACATAAGTCATTGTCACCGTGTCAACCGTAAAACCCTCACTCTCTCCCGCGCTTCCGCAGGCTGCAAGGGAGAACAGCATCATGACAGAAAGCAAAATTACCATCGCTCTTTTCATTTTGGTTTTCTCCTTTTTTCCTTTTAAAATTTTTATCTGAACGGATTATCATCCGAAAAGATCCAAAGACTCCGCAGGCCTGGCTGAAATGCCGCCAAGGACTTTCAGAATTTCTTTTTTGAGTGCAATTGCCTCCTTCGAAAGAAGGTCTCTTCCTGCCGTCCCCGGGCTTTGCACAAATTCACCCGCGATTCGGCCCTCCTCCATCACGCAGATGCGGTCGCCCAAAAGAACGGCTTCATCAATATTGTGCGTTACAAAAATTCCGCCCATTCCGGTTTCGATATGAATGCGCATGAGCTCACGCTGCATGGCCTCTCTCGTAAAATAATCCAGTGCCGCAAACGGTTCATCCAGCAGAATCATCTCCGGCCTTGCCGCAAGTGCCCGTGCCAGCGCTGCGCGATGTTTCATGCCGCCCGAAAGCTCATCCGGCTTTGCCTTTTCAAAGCCGGTAAGCCCCGTCATGCGGATCAGCCTCGCGGTTTCTTTTGGGTCGATCGCCTGCTTTTTCAATCCGAAAGTAATATTTCTCTCAGTATCGAGCCACGGCATCAAGCGCGGCTCCTGAAAAACCATTCGGATCCGGGAGCGTTCCGGAAAATCCAGCACACCGGCATCCTTCGTTTCCAGGCCGCATAAAATACGCAGAAGTGTCGTCTTCCCGCACCCGCTCTTTCCGAGAATGACGGTAATTTCATCGGAGTGACCTTTCAGGCAGAGGCCCTTCAAAACCGGATAATTTTCTTTTTTAATCCGGTAGGACTTCCATAAATCCCTCACCTCAAAATTCATTTTGCCATTCCGCCTTTCCTTCTTTGTGGAAAAACTTTTCCGATATCCGGCGCGATATCAGCGCGCAGAGACCATCTGTCAAAAGGCCTAAAAATCCAATGACCAGAATGCCGGCAATGACCTTGTCCGTCCTGGAAAGAGCCTGTGCATCCAAAATCAGATACCCAAGACCGCTTGCCGCGGCAATCATCTCCGCTCCGACAATCGCACGCCACGCGTATCCGAGCCCGATCCGAATTCCGACAAAGATTTCCGGCACTGCGTTTGGGAGCATGATCCGGAAAAAAATCTCCCGCTTGGAAAACTCCATCATTCTTCCAACCTCTATCAATCCCGGATCGCATCCGAAAATGCCGCTTTCCGTGCTGAGCAGTACCGGAAACACAGAAGCCAGTACGATCACAATAATTTTCGGTAATTCTCCGATTCCGAACCATAAGATCAAAAGCGGGATCAGGCTGATCGGCGGAATATGCCGGACAGCTCCGAGCAGCTTGCTGTAATAAGGCACTACCCTCGGCAGCCGTACCGCGAGCAGAGTCAGGAAAAATGTCAGGATGCAGGAAATTGAAAATCCCAGAAAAACTCTCCGCAGGCTGATCGCCGCATGCCTAAAAAGCTCTCCGGAGGTTATCATCGCGGTGAGACTCCGCAAAACTTTTTCCGGCGGCGGCAGGACATAACTGCTCCAGATTTCGAAACGGCAGACAAGCTCCCACGCAATCAAGAGAACTGCAAAAATCCATATATTTTTCAGTGCAGTCCTTGCTGCATTTTCCATCTCCTGCGTCCTTTCCGATCCTGCGAATCTCCTGAAATAATCGGCCAAACAAAAAAGCTCTCCTGCAAAAAATGCAGAAAAGCTGTTTTGATCCAATCCATCATATGTTCACTTCCTGTTTTTCCGCACTTTCCGCTCAGAACCTCTTTACGGTCAGTAGTACCAGTATATCATAAGGCGGCCTGTGCGTCAAGAAAACGGAAAGCTCAGTGCGTGTCCTCCGCGGAAGTCTCTGCCAGCTTCATCTGAATTCCGCCCTTGATCACCGCACCCCGGACCACTGCCAGCGTTCCGGTCACGACGCTTCCGGAAATCTTCGCCTTCTCCTCCAGCGATGTATTTCCGCTGATCTTCAGATCTCCGGTAATCTCTCCGGCAGACATCAGCTCCGCCGCTGTTTCATTTCCGTAGATCTTCGCGCCTTCGTTAACGAAAACCGTTCCCTTTGCTGTTACATCCCCTGTCAGTGCGCAGTCCACAATCCGAAGGCTTCCGACATTCAGATTGCCCTGTATATCCGAAAGGAGCATTACGGTTCCCGCCGTTGACACATCTCCCTTAAACGCTCCTGCGATTTCGATATCTCCCTCTGAACGACGCGTTCCTTCAAAGACCGTTCCCGGTGCGAGGAAGCTTTCTTCCGGTGCAGGCTTCTTTTCCGGTGCAGGTGCAGGACTCTTTTCCGGTTTCTTTTCCGGTGCCGCCTTTACTGCCGCGGGAGCTGCCTTGTCGTCCGCTTTTCCGGAGGACGCTTTCGCCGGTGCAGTTGGCTCTGCCGCGCCAATGCCGAAAAGCTCGTTCATTGCCTGTTTAAAATTATCTTTTTTCTTGTTTTCCATGTTTCCGTCTCCTTTTTCTTTTGCTTTTACGGTTTTTCGGCGTTCCTCCGTTCACAAAGATTCTCGGCGGAGCGTTTCATTCCCCTTTGAACTCTCCCTTTGAAGCAGAACTGTTCATTGACAGTATAACAGATTTTCGGCCAAATGGTACAAGAATCTCCCGAAATACCTATTTTTACAAATAATTCAGCGGGTTCTTCTGTACCCCAAGATACTGAATCTCAAAATGGCAGTGCGGCCCGGTGCTTCGTCCGGTGCTTCCGACATTTGCGATATGCTGACCCTGATAAACTTTTTCTCCCACTTTGACATGCAGCTTGCTGCAGTGCGCGTACACGGTTACAAATCCACCGCCGTGGTCGATCTTAACGACATAACCGTAGGAGCCGCTGTACCCGGAAAAAATAACGGTTCCTCCGTCTGATGCCCGAATCTTTGTTCCTTTGGAAATGGCAAGGTCGATTCCGTAATGCATCCGTCCCCACCGGCGCCCAAATCCCGAGGACAGCTTGGCTCCGGTAACCGGATAAATAAAGGTACCCGTTCCCTGCCGCAGCGGAAGCTCTTTCGTACCGACAAGGACGACGGATGTCACCGGTTCTTTGGTAATCTGGGACTCCAATTCCAATCGGGCGACCTCTGTGCCGTTGTTTTTTACAATCTTAGCGAGCACCTGGCGCTCTCCCTTTTTTCCGGCAACCTTGGTGCTGGTTTCTCCCTGATAAATGGAAGCACTGTTTTCGTAGACAATCGGAAAATCGATATATTCCGTCAGTGTCGAAATCTCCACGGTTTGTACCGTAAGCATCGGTACGGACTGCGTCAGAACAATCTGCTGTCCGACGGACAGTCTTGCCGGATTGACCAGCGGGTTCGCGGCCTGAAGATCCGCCAGTTTGATCTGATATTTCTTCGCAATCCCGGAGAGGGTCTCTCCGGAAGCAACCGTGTGTGTCTTGATTTCCTCCGCGCCGGTCAGGATTTTCTGAATGACCGTTCCCGGATTTTCGACCAGCCCCAGTTTTGTGGTGATCTTCTTGGTTTGGACATCTTCCGCAAAACCGATTTCTTCATATGTCGTCGTATCACTCGGCACCGCGAAAGTAGCAAGCACCGTATCCAGCACGGATTTTGCGGTCTCCTCGTTATCAACGATCGCCACACGCTTGCCGTCAATAAAGATCCCGCACCCGTGCGCGACGAGATCCTGCATATAAGAAAGCCGGCTGAGCACCTGCTCCATATCATCGATCTCTCTGCCGACAGCGAAAACCCTCTTAAAAGTAATATCTTCTTTTGGGTCTATCGAAATTTCCGCATGATGTTCCTCCGTCAGCTGTTCACTGACCAAATCCAAAATACGAAGAACATTCTCCTGGTCGCGGACCAGTCCGAGCGTCCTGCCGTTATAAGCATATTCGTACGCCGTGCAGAAGTTAAATGCGCCCATGATCAGAAGCAGTACGGCTACGACCGCTCCAAAGCGCAGAATCAGCTTTTTCTTGTTCAGCTCTGCCCACTCTGCCGCCAGATTAAACTGTTTGGTCCCCTCCGCCGCGGCATCCGCCGCCTTCGCCGCGAGCGCATCGTTCCTTCGGTCAATTCGATTGACCATATGGATCATTCTTGCCGCCATTTGTTTATCTTTTTCGATAAAATCCCGGCGCATCCGCTTCGCTTTTCTTTTCGCAGCCCATTTCCGGGCACGGGCCCTCCGCTCTGCCTGCGGGTTTTTTTCAAAATACCGGCTTCGCAAAAGATAAAACTGTCTCAGAAAAAGAAACAATAAGATCTTAAAAGGAAAAAGGGCAACAAAATAAATTTTGTCCGTAACCGTTTCCTGCCGGCGAAAAGCATCGCGAATGGTTTCCCTTGTTATTTTTTGTTTTTCATTAAACTCTTCCCCGAATTTTGCCATGTTTTAGCCTCTTCCATTCTTTGCTCGAAACAGCTGCATCGTCTGCCGTCCGGCAGCGTTCCGGTGTCGCCGCACAGGCTGCACCGGCGATGCACCTCCGTGTAATCGACCGGAAAATTATGTTCTGTCAAAAGCACCGCTTTATCCGCCATCCTCTCCTCAACGGATTCCCGAAGCCTTCTTGCTTCTTCCTTCCCGGAAGAATTGCCGGAAAGCATCTGACGGCCGATTTCAATACCGGTTTTTCGAATATCCTCATCCAACTTCCGAATTTCGGGAACGCGTTCATAGACTTCGGTTTGACGGACTTTTGCCGCCTCCTCTTCCTGCTGCCGGATAAAATCATAATACTTCAGAACAACGCCTGCCGTAATTTTCTGCGGTTCTCCCGGCAGTGCCCCGTTCTTCTCCTTGTACCAGCCCTGCAGGATTTTGTTGACATAATTCAGATTCGGGCTGGAAATACCGCTCGTCTTTCGACAGGCTTCCAGAACCTGATCGATCGGCAGATTCATTTCCGAGAACCACCGATCCATGATCTTCTTTTCCTCCTCGGTCGGATTGCGCATAAATCCAAGTGCCTTAAAGACTCTTTTATAGAGCATTCGGTTTTGCTCGATCTGTTCCAGGTAAGCATCAATTTTGATGACATCATCAAGCCCCTGAAGCGTCCAGTCTTTTACCACCTTTCCGACATAAGCCGCGGAATCCTTCCGATACATTTTTTTACAGTAGCTGTATGCCGTAACAATCGTTTCCGGTGTCGCCTGGAATTCCTCCATCCAGGAGCAGATTTCCAGCGGTTCCTTTCCGCCGAGCGGACGCGCGATAATCTGCTCGATCGCTTTGTACATCTCCGCAGTTTCACGGTCATAAAGCGTGGATCCCTCTCCGGCATCCTTCGGGAGTTCCCCGTCGTGCCTCTCGGATTGGTCTTCGGCGGCCCCCGCCGCACTCTGCCCGGAAGCAAAAAGCATCTCTTTCAAACTCGGAAAAACAACGCGCTGTCCGTCCGGGCCCTCGTTCAGCCGCAGCACGCTTCGTTCCTGCCAGTATGAGAACGCTTTCTCCACCACGACCGGATCCAGCATCAAAAGCTTCGCCAGCTTCTCTTCCGAAACGGCTTCCCCGGATTCCGCGCACATCAATGCATAGAGATAGACTTTGACATACTCTCCCGGCGCAGGTACCATATATTCACTGATAAAAATATTTTCGACTTCCGTGTCAAACAGGTAGCCTCTTCTTCTGCTTTTTCCGAATTTCATTGCTTTTTTCGCTGTACCTTATACCCTCTGTATTCTGATATCCCGTGATCGGCCCCGCTTCCTGCCTCTCCCCGGTCTCTTAAATCTGCATTCCGCTCTTATCCACAAACCGTGTATATTTTTCAAGCCATGTCAACTCAATCGTTCCGACCGGACCGCTTCGCTGCTTTGCGATAATCACCTCGCAGACACCCGGTTTTTCCGAATTTTCCCCTTCGTAATAATCATCCCGATAAAGGAAAATAACGATATCCGCGTCCTGCTCAATAGAGCCGGATTCCCGAAGATCCGACAGCTGCGGTCTGTGATTCGGCCGCTGGTCCGGCGCACGCGAAAGCTGCGAAAGAACAATCACCGGGCAGTCCATTTCCCGCGCGATCAGCTTCAGATTGCGGGACAGCGCTGTGATCTCCTGCTGTCTGGAATCCGCTCTTCCATCGTAGGTCATCAGCTGCAGGTAGTCCAGGAGGATGAGGTCCAGTCCGTGCTCCGCCTTGATCCTCCGACATTTATTCTTGATCTCATTGATCGAAATTCCCGGTGTATCATCAATAAAAATCTTCGCGCCCGAAAGAACATCCAGTGCAATATTGAGATCATCCCAATCCTTGCGGTTGAGATCACCGGTCTTGATTTTCTGCATTTCAACACGCGACTCCATCGCGAGGAGCCGCTGGCCAAGCTGTTCTTTGGACATTTCCATTGAAAAAATCAGGACAGATGCGTTTCCTTTCAGCGCCGCCTGCTGCGCCACATTCAGTGCAAAAGCCGTCTTGCCCATGGCCGGCCGCGCTGCGACAATGACAAGGTCGGACCGATTCAAGCCGCTGGTTTTGGCATCCAGATCGCGAAAACCGGTCGGAATGCCGATCACATTGCCGTCGGTCCGGCTGGCTTCGTCGATGATTTCGATGTTTCGGATCAAAACCTCCTTAAGCGGCGTCACTTCCTTTGTCTGCTTCGACTGTGCAATCTCAAAAATCTGCTGTTCCGCGTGATCCAATACCTGAGCGGCCTCTGTTTTCTCCTGATAAGCCTCTTCCATAATTCCGGAGGATGCGTCGATCAAACGGCGCAGCACCGCCTTTTCCGCCACAATCTTGGCATATTGCCCGGCGTTGGCCGTGGAGGGTACACCGGAAGAAAGTGCTGCGATGTAAGCCCGCCCGCCGACCATTTCCAGTGAATTTCTCTTTATTAATTCCTCGGAAACCGTAAGCGTATCGACCGGCGCGTTCCGCCGGTAGATTTCGATCATTGCCGTGAAAATTTCCTTGTGCATTTCGCTGTAAAAGTCTTCCGGCTTTAAGATTTCGAGGATATCCATCAGCGCATCGCGGCTGAGCATGGATGCGCCGAGTACGGATCGCTCCGCTTCCTCATTGTGCGGAGGTATTTTTTCCGTTGTCTGCTTCATTGTTCTTTATCCGATTTCTACTGTGACCTTGAGCGTTCCTGTTACTTCCGTATAAAGCTTGACCGGAATATCGTAAGTCCCGCAATTCTTAATCGGTGCGTCCAGCACGATTTTTTTCTTGTCGATATTGATTTTATGCTGCTCCATTACGGCATCACTGACATCCTTTGAGGTAATCGATCCGAACAGCCGGCCGCCCTCGCCGCCCTTCGTGTGAATGACGGTGGCAATGCCTGCCAGCTTTTCAGCAAGTTCCTGTGCGGCAGCTTTTTCTTCCGCGCGTTTTTCAGCCATCAGCGCCTTCTGCTTCTCCAGATTCCGGATATTGCCCTCCGTCGCTTCCTTGGCCATCCCCTTCGGAATCAGCATATTTCTTGCATAACCGTCTGAAACTTTTACAACATCCCCTGCTTTTCCTGTCCCCTTGACATCCTTTAATAAAATAACAATCATTTTCGTTCCTCCTTCATTGTTGTCTATTCTTCCTCTTCCAAAAGCATTTCGGTCAGAGCGTCCAGCACCTCTGTCGGTGTGATATCCACCTGCGCTGCCGCTGTCGTCAGATGCCCGCCGCCGCCGAATTTTTCCATGATCACCTGTACATTGATATCTCCGAGTGACCGCGCGCTGACGACCGTCTTTCCGAAGCTGTTGACACCGGCCACAAAGCTTGCCACAATTCCCTTGATCGATAAAAGCTCATCCGCTGCCTGCGCGCAGAGGATCTGACAGTCCGGACTGTCACCCTCGATGATCGAGAGCGCGATCTTTCCCTCATTGATAATCTTCGCATCCGCGACACATTTGGATCGAAGCATAAAGGACTCCAAATCCGTCCGCAGGAATTTCTTTACCTGCGTAGTGTCCGCGCCCGCCCGGCGCAGCCAGGACGCCGCCTCAAAAGTCCGCACTCCGGTCTTCACCGCGAAATTATTGGTATCTACCGTAATTCCCGCCAGCAGCGCTTCCGCTTCGAATCGGGTAACGGTCTTTTTCTCGTCGGAATACTGCAGCATCTCCACAATCAGCTCGCAGGTTGAGGACGCATAGGATTCCATATAAGCCAGGGTCGGATTTTCAACATTTTCCTGATCCTTTCGATGGTGGTCGATCACTGCGATCCGATCGGTCCGTCCGATCAGCTCCGGACAATCCGTGTGGCTCGGCCTGTGGGTATCCAATATGATCAAAAGCGTTTCATCCCGCATCAGATTGATCGCTTTTTCGCTGTTCACAAAATTATAGAGCTCGGTTTCTTTTGCCTGACGGTAAATTTCCGCAAGGGACTCCGTTACATTATTGATAACGATATGCGTCTCTTTATTCATGCTGCGAATCAGCCTCGTCACACCGAGCGCCGCCCCGAACGCGTCCATATCCGGATTCTTGTGTCCCATAATCACGACATTTTCAGCCTGATCGATCAGCTGCTTGAGCGCATGCACGATAATCCGCGATTTTCCCTTGTTGCCTCGTTCAATCGCCTGCGTCTTGCCGCCGTAATAAAAGATTCTCGAAACATTTTTGATGACTGCCTGATCTCCGCCGCGTCCAAGTGCCAGATCCAGCGCATCCTTTGCGTACTGATCGGTTGCGTTCAAGGTCTTGCCGCCGACACCGATACCGATGGAAATCGTCACCGGAAAATCGCCTTCTGTCTCGATTCCGCGAATTTCATCCAAAATCGCGAATTTATTTTCTACCAGCTTCTCGCACGCCGCCCGATCCATGGCGATAAAATACATATCCTCCTTGTATTTTACCACCGCCGCCGAAAGCCGCGCAGCATGCTGACGAATGGTTTTATCAATCGTCGACGCGAGTGCCATTCCGTTCTCTTCTTCGGTATTTTTCAGCAACTCATCAAGATTATCGACATGAACAAGCGCAATACAGGTCTTTTCCGCCTGATAGATCTTTTTCAGATTTTCCCCCTCTGAAATGTCCTGAAAATAAATCGCGAGATAGCCGGTTTCCTCCTCTGCCTCCGAAAAAATACCGCCGACCGAAATCCGGAAGATCTTGTCATTCCGCAGCACAGTAAGCTCCGACGGAGCATCCGCCGCCGCTTTATAATCTTTATATTTAATTCCGGTCAACGCGAAAATATCCGCGTCTTTAATGCCGTCATAGAGAAAAACCTCCTCGATTTGCGGACTTGCAATGGTCACTTTTCCCTGTTCGTTTATAATACACATCGGAAACGGTGAATTTTCCGCCAGAACACTCTGTAATCGTTCAATTCCCATTCTGCCTTTTTCCTCCATCTAACTTCCTAACGGATCAAACTTCCAAACTCTCTTCTTCTCCCTCCGGAGCTCCGCGTTTTACCTCCGAACCATCCGGACTCTCAGGTTGAATATGTAGTCAGCGGCACCAAACACAAAGAGGATCATTCTGCCCACGCCCGTTCCCATGCCCAAAATACCGGCCAGGACCGAAATCACTTTCGGGACACGCCGGGTATCGAACAGAAAAAACATTGCGGCAAGCCCCTGAAAGGCCACAGCAAACTCAAAGAGCAGATTTACATTCAGATAAAGCTGCATCCCCGCCAGCGCCGGCACCTTTCCCAGCAGAAACGACAGCAGAAACATCAGCAGAAATCCGAGCATCAGGCTCGCCGGCCAGCGAAAATACCGGAGAGGCATCAGCAAAATCGTCTCCCGGTTTCGTTTCCGTCCCAGTTTGGACAAAATCATATAAAGAAAAAAGGAAACGATCGCCGAAGCAATCAGCACGACTGACGGCAGCAGTGCGTTTAGGATTCCGTACATTCCGACGATCAGCTGCACTCTTTCCGAATAGGAAAGCTTCTCCAGTCCCGCCGCGTTCACGAATTCTTTCGTTCCCGCCAGCGTCTCAGCCGCCGTCTGCACGGCCGCCATCAGCTGCTCGCCGAGCGCGGATCCGCTCCCTCTTGCTGCAGCCAGCACGCCGATCACAAGGATCGAAACCGCAATCATACATTCTAAAATGGTTCTGTATGGCGAAATTTGCTTCTTCAGGTTCCAGGGAATCACAACCGCCGGAACAGCAAGAATAAACAAAAATATCAAAGGAAAATACATTTCCGTCCTCCATTCGACAGGGATACAGAATATATTATACCACAATCCAAAAAAGATTTCATCCACTACATATGGTGGCTTTCTTCCCGCCCATGCAGAATAAAACACGAAAGTAATTTTTATCGGCCGAAAGCGTGATTTTTCCTTGATTTCTGCCGTTTTTATGATATACTATATGGGTGTCCGTGTATTCCACGGACGATTCTCTGCGACGGGAAAGACCGTCGCCATTAAGACCACAGGGAGGTGAATACAATGACAAATTATGAAGTTATGTTCATTATCGACCCTATCTTGGATGACGAAACAATAGAAAAGACTGTTGCGATCGCTCAGGAGATCATCGCGGCAGACGGCGAAGTCGACAAGGTAGATGTTTGGGGAATGAGAAAACTTGCTTATCCGATCCAGAAGAAGAACGAGGGCTACTATGTAGTGATCGACTTCAAAGCAAATCCTACTCTTCCGAAGGAACTTGACAGAAGGATGAGAATTTCCGACAACATTATCCGTCATCTCATCATCAACAAGGACGCAAGATAGGAAAGGAGGCACCTTATGAACAGTGTTATCCTTATTGGCAGACTCTCGCGGGATCCGGATGTACGCTACACTCCTTCACAGGTCGCTGTTGCCCGTTTCACGGTTGCAGTCGACCGGCCGTTTTCCAGAGGAAATGAACAGGATGCGAATCAGCGCACTGCTGATTTTATTGATGTTACCGCATTCGGCAAGAGCGCGGAGATCATCGAACGCTTCTTTACGAAGGGCAAATGGATCGGCGTACAGGGCAGGATCCAGAATAACAATTACACCAATAAAGACGGTGTGACCGTGTACGGTTATCAGATTGTTGCGGACCGGATCGAGTTCGTCGGCAACAAGGGTGAGGACGGCGGCAGCATGGGAGGCGGTTATTCTTCCCAGCGCCCGGCAGCGGACAACCGCGGAGCTTCCGGCGGAATTCCGGAAGGTTTTTCGGCATTGGAAGACGAGGACATGCCATTCTGACAATTTGAAAGAGAGGAGAAAAGCATAATATGATGCAGGATAGAAGACGCGGCGGCATGAGAAGAAAGAAAGTATGCCAGTTCTGCGCGGATAAGACAGAAACCATCGATTACAAGGACGTAGAAAAGCTCAAGAAGTATGTTACCGAGAGAGGCAAGATCCTTCCGAAGCGTATCACAGGTACTTGCGCGATGCACCAGAGAGAAGTAACTACTGCGATCAAGAGAGCAAGAATCGTAGCACTTCTTCCTTACACAGCAGAGTAGCTTTACTTCTGCCCGGCAAGGATTTGATATGCCGGATCCAAAACAAAATGTAATGCAAAGAGGCGGCGCAGCCTTTTGGCTGCCCGCCGCTTTTGGTTTTTCTATATTATTTATCTGT
>CAKQWL010000226.1 GCA_934278965.1 uncultured Clostridia bacterium
GCCTTCCCGCAGCTGAACACGATCGAGCAAAAGCCGATCGATAAAATCGGTCGGCGGCATCTTTCGGATCTCATCGGTAAACGGAATATTAAAAAGATAATCGATTCCGAGCTTTTCAATGATTGCCGCCTTCTCCTCCGCATAGATAATATTCTGCACGGGATGATCACCGGTCAAACTGCGCGGATGATTGGAAAAAGTGAAAACCGCACTTTTCAGACCGGCCGCTTCCGCAAAATAAAGAGTTCTGCGAATCAACTCCTGATGTCCCTTATGGACGCCGTCAAAATTGCCGAGCGCTGTGACGGTCGGTGAAATATCCCGAATCTCTTCTAAACTGTTAAATACCTTCATCCATTCTCCTGAATACCTTGTCTGCAACAAGCTTCTTATAACTGTGATTGTAAAAAGCAACCCCGAGAAACAGCGGCACCTGCTCCGATTCCCCGCCGGTGCTCTCCTGTGGGTATCCGTAAACCGCATACGCTTCTTTATACTCTTCTCGAATCTCGAACGGCGCTTCCTGTGATTGGTAGCGCGGCTGCCTTTCGATATCCACCTCGGACAGCCGGATATGCCCTCCGTTGACAAACCAGCGTGCACGCTCTGCTGTCTTGATAACGGCCTTGCCAAACGCCGCAAGCGGATAGTCCGGCGGCAGGATCAAAGCATTGATCTCCGCCTCTGTTCCCGGCTCGTCCTTTCGCAGTGTCAATTCCTTCAAAAAACGAAGATCTACCGCCTGTTGGATCGAAAATGCTCCGCTTCCCGTGCGCACCAGTGCCGTCATTGCCGCACCGCACCCAAGCCTTTCACCAACCTCCTGGCAAATAGCCCGGATATAGGTGCCCTTCCCGCAGACCACCGAAAAACACACTTTCCGGTGTGCAAGATCCACACGGTTTACGGTGACGGACTCGATATAGACGGTTCTCGGCCGGATTTCGATTTCTTTGCCCTCACGCGCATACTCGTACAGCCGGCGTCCTCCGTACCGCACCGCAGAATATTTCGGCGGATACTGCTCGATCGTGCCCTCCAGTCCGAGAAAGGCCTCACGGATTTTTTCCTCCGAAAGCGGAATTGCGCCGCTTTCGATCTCTTTTCGCCGGTCCTCCCGGAGTTCACCCCAGATGTCCTGCGTATCCGTTGTAATGCCCAGCTCCATTTCACAATCATACGATTTCAGATCGAGCTCGGTATATTCCGCAATTCTTGCTGCCGTCCCAATACAGACCGGAAGCACCCCCGTTGCATTCGGATCCAGCGTTCCGGTATGTCCTACGCGCTTGATACCTGTCAGCCGCCGCACGGCATAAACGCAGTCATGGGATGTCATTCCCGCCGGTTTATTAATATTGATAATTCCCTCTTTAATCATAAATTACAGTCCTGCCGCGCTTCCTCTACGGCCATTTTTCTGAATGCCGCCTCGACCCTTTCGCGCATTTGTTTTTCGGCCTCCTCCATAGACATCAACAGCGTGCATCCCGCCGCGCGGATATGCCCTCCGCCGCCGAATTCCGCCGCGATCTCTGCCACATTCATTCGAGCTTTTGCTCTCATACTTACTTTAATTTTTCCATCCGGAGACTCCTTTAGAAGCACCGCTGTTTCAACCCCGCGAATACTGCGCAGCGTTTCGACAATACCGTCCGCATCACACGGCTCCGCCCCCGTGCGCAAAAGCTGCTCCTGAGTGACTGCCGCGATCGCGCAGCAGCCGTCCGCAAACAGCTTCATCTGATCCAGCACGGCCGCCGACAACCGGATTCTTTCGAGCCGGACATTTTGGAAAAGGCGTACGGCTGCCGCATTGCAGTCTACTCCGAGCGTCAAAAGCTCCGCTGCGATCTGATGGCTTTTGGCCGTTGTATTGGAATACTGAAAATTTCCGGTATCCGTCATAATCCCCGATAAAACAGCCTCTCCGATCTCCGGATCCATCAGCTCCATGCCCGTAAGCAGCTCCAGTTCGCGAAGCAGCTCGTAAATAATCTCCGCCGTTGCGCAGGCAGACGGATCAATATAATTCAGATCAGCAAACGGCTCCGAGGTTGCGTGATGGTCGATGCAAATCTGAGATTTCCCGGAAAAAAAGAGCTCTTTTCTTCCTTCAAAACGGCCTGCATCTCCGCAATCGATGCAAATACAAAGATCCGGTCTCTTCTCTCCTGTAAAAAAGTCTTTGTCCTCGGACGGCAAAAAGGCCTCCCCGCCGTTCACCGGTGTGCAGAAGCCCTTGTCCAAAAATTGAAGATTTTCGGCGATCCCGTCCTCAATCGCTACATACGACCGCTTTCCCATTTTTCGGAGCGCCCCGCAAAGAGCCGCGCCGGAACCCATCGCGTCTCCATCCATATTGATGTGAGGGAAAAGAAGGATGCTTTCGCATCCCATAATCTTTTCCGCAATTTCTCTGATTGTATTGTTCATATTGACTCTTTACAGATCCTTCAGGATTTCGGAAAGCTCCGAATTTTCTTCTCCCGCTGCATCACTTTCATCCTTTTCGATTCCGAGATCATCGATCAATTTGGACATCCGAATACCGTATTCCATCGAATTATCCATCTTGAAAATCAGTTCCGGCACATGCCGGAGCTTGATTCTTCTTCCAATCTCGCGCTTGATCATTCCCTTTGCGCGTCCGAATGCGGCAAGGATTTCATCCTTCTGCTCTTCGGTCGCAAATCCGGATTCGCCGCGTCCGAGCACCGAGAGATACACCGTCGCGTAACTTCCGTCACCCGTGACCTCTACCGCCGAGACGCTGACCATATTTTCCAGAATCCTCGGATCTTTAATTTCTCTCAGGAGAAGCTCCGAAATCAATTTTTTGATTTCTTCTCCGAGCCTCCCCTGTCTGTATCCTTTTCCCATGCGTTAATCCCTCTTAATTTCCTCCATCTGGAAGCATTCGATGACATCGCCTTCTTTGATATCATTGTAATTTTCAATACCGATTCCGCATTCGTATCCCTGCATGACCTCCCGCGCATCATCCTTAAAACGCTTCAGGGACGAGATCTTTCCTTCGTGGATCACGATACCATCGCGCACCAGGCGCACTTCTGCGTTCCGCACGACCTTACCGTCCGTCACATAGGCACCGCCGACAATGCCGACACCCGGCACTTTGAAGGTATTCCGAATCTCTACTCTTCCCAGAACAACTTCCTTGTATTCCGGATCGAGCATTCCCTTCATTGCCGCTTCTACATCATCGATCACATCGTAGATGACCCGGTAGGTCCGGATCTCGATCTTCTCTCTCTCTGCCATTGCCGCCACAGCGGTGGACGGCCGTACATTAAATCCGATAATAACCGCTCCCGATGTACCCGCGAGCATAACATCCGACTCCGTTACAGTTCCGACACCGGTATGAATAATCTTCACACGAACATTTTCGTTCTTCAATTTTTCCAAAGAAGAAACGATCGCGCCGACCGAACCCATTACATCTCCCTTGATGATTAAGTTCAGTTCCTTGACTTCGCCTTCCTGAATTTGGCTGAACAGTGCCTCCAGCGTTGTACTTGCATTTCTCGCAAGCACTTCCTCTCTCAGCTTTGCCTTACGGTTCTCTGCGATTTCCCGTGCAATCCGGTCTTCCTTCACGGCATTGAACTCGTCACCGGCCTCCGGTACATCGGTCAGACCGAGGATTTCCACTGCCGTTGCCGGCCCGGCCTTTTTGATCGTTTCACCCTTAAAGTTGGTCATCAGCCGGATTCTGCCGGAGCAGGTTCCCGCAACAACAGACATTCCGCTCTGAAGAGTACCGTTCAGAACCAGCAGCGTCGCCACCGGTCCCTTCGCCTTATCCAGTCTTGCCTCAATAACCGTTCCGAGTGCCAGACGGTTCGGGTTTGCTTTCAGCTCAAGCACTTCCGCCTGCAGCAGGATCATCTCCAGCAGGTTTACAATGCCTTCGCCGGTCTTCGCAGACACCGGTACGCAGATGGTATCTCCGCCCCAATCCTCGACAAGGATTCCGTGCTCCGTCAAATCCTGCTTAACACGGTCCGGATTTGCTCCCGGCTTATCGATCTTATTGATCGCCACGATAATCGGCACTCCTGCCGCCTTCGCGTGACTGATCGATTCAACGGTCTGCGGCTTCACACTGTCATCTGCAGCAACGACCAATACCGCGATATCCGTTACATGCGCGCCTCTTGCACGCATCGCCGTAAACGCCTCATGTCCCGGTGTATCCAGGAAAACGATCTTCTGACCGTTGATCATCACCTCAGACGCACCGATATGCTGCGTGATTCCGCCGGATTCCGATGCCGTAACATTCGTCTTTCGGATCGCATCCAGAAGAGATGTCTTTCCGTGATCGACATGCCCCATAACAGTAATAATCGGCGGACGCGGTTTCAAATCCTCTTCTTTATCCGCGAAAGTCTCCAGGCCTTCCTCTACCTGCTCTTCCTCGACCTTTCCGATGACCACCGAAACGCCGAGTTCTTCCGCCAGGATCAGTACCGTATCCTCATCCAGATTCTGATTGATATTCGCCATGATTCCGAGCTTCATCAGCTTCATGATAACATTCGAAGCCGACACCTGAAGCTGTTCACAGAATCCCGCAACCGTAATCGGTACCGTCACCACAACTGTACCTGCTGGCAGCTCTTCCATCCTGATTTCCGGCTCTTCCACTTGCTTCTCCTTTTTCACATGCTTTTTTGGTTTTGGTGCTTTTTCAAGCGAACGCTCCTGATGGGCATTCTTCTTGCCCTTCTTTGCGTTTTCCAGCTTCGAGAACTTATCCCGTTCCTTGTCGCCCTTTTTCTTCTCATCGATCTTGATATGCGCCTTGCTCGCGGCGATACCCATATCCGGCTTATCGCTCTTTCCGCCGGCTGCCGGACGACGATCTCCCTGCGGACCTCTCCGGTCTCCCTGCGGCCGTGCGCCGCGCTCTCCGTCCCGCTTCGGACCCTGCTGCGGTCTTGTTCCGTCTCTTCTTGCGTCGTTCCGGTCCCGATTATTTTGTGAACGGCCGGCTGAACTGCGATTCTCCCGATTTTCTGTACGCGGCGCGGATGCCCTATCCGTTCTATCCGTCCTTTCGGTTCTCCCGGCAGGCCTCTTCTCCGATTCCGGTGCTCCTTCTCTGCGAGTCTCCACGGCAGCAGCCTTCGCTTCCGCTTCTTTTTTCGCCGCCTGCTCTGCTGCAGCTCTTTCCGCCTCAGCCTGCTCTGCTGCAATTCTCTTCGCTTCTTCCTGCTTCTCAAAAGCTTCTTTCTTCGCCTTTTCCCGCTCTTCCAACTCTTTGGAGACTACCGGCGTTCCAACCGGCGGCTTGCGCCTCGCCTCAAAGTCGCGCGGCACCACCGGCTTTCCGGTCGGCGGCTTCTGCAGGTTCGTCCTTTCCTGTGATGCTTTTGCATTTGCCGGTTTTCCGGCCTTTCCCGGCGCTGCCGGTTTGAGGGTCGCTGCCTTCACGACCACATGCGGCTCCCGTTCTTCCTCCTTGACCGCCTTTTTCGGCGTCGCCCGTACAATTTTTGTTTCCGAAGAAGTCTTGCTTCTCAGGATTGTATTTTTCGCCGCCTTGGCATCGATATCCGAAATCTCACTTGCCTCCGAATCGGCCGCAATTCCCATCGTTTTCATTCGGTCCAGCAAATCCTTACTGTCCATATTCAGCTCTTTTGCAAGTTCTTTCACTTTTACTGCCATCCGAGCACCTCCTTTTATCTAACAACCAATCTGCTTCTGTATCATTTCCGCAAAATTCTGATCGGTAACGGCAAATACACTTCGTCCCGCCGCTCCGGTCATCCTCGAAAGCTCCTCTGATGTGCTGAAGATCCGGTAAGGCACCCCGTACCTGTCCGCTTTCGCTATCTTCTTTTTCTTCGTATTCTCCGCCGCATCCGAAGCGATGATCAAAAGCTTCGCTTTGCCCTTCGCGGCGCTGATTTCACAGGTCCCCGCCCCAAAGACCAAATTTCCGGACTTTCGCGCAAACCCGAGATAACTCTCGATTTTTTCTCTCATCGTTCGTTTGACTCCTTCTCTGCCGCTTCGAGCATCTGGAATTCCTTTTCAAAGGCTTCGATCGCATCCGGCAGAATTTCCCGATGAAGACCTCGGGAAAACGCTCTTTTCTTCTTGGCGAGAGCCAGACATGTACGGTCCCCCTTGCAGAGATAAAGGCCTCTTCCGCCCGCCTTTCCGGTTTGGTCCAGCAGAAGCTTTCCATCTGCCTCGGCCACCCGGACGAGTTCCTGCTTCGGTTTTGAGCTTCCGCAGCCCGCACATCTTCTCATCGGTACTTTCTTATTCATCAAAAGTCTCTTCCTCTTCCGATTCTATCGCAGATTCTGTTTTCTCTCCGTTTCCGAAATACTGGCTGTGCGACTTAATATCGATCTTCCAGCCTGACAGCTTTGCTGCCAGTCTTACATTCTGTCCTTCCTTACCGATCGCCAGTGAAAGCTGATAATCCGGAACGACCACGGTTGCCGATTTTTCTTCCGGATCAATCATGACCTCCTCCACCTTGGCCGGTGCCAGAACATTACTGATCAATTCCTCCGGTGTATCGCTCCACTCGATCACATCGATTTTTTCTCCGAAATTCTCATCGACAACCGCTTGGACACGGACCCCCCTCGGTCCGACGCAGGCACCTACCGGATCTACATTCGGATCTTCCGCGTAAACAGCGATCTTCGTGCGGGAACCGGCTTCTCTTGCAATACTTCGAATTTCTACAACACCATCCTGGATTTCCGGCACTTCCAGTTCAAACAGCTTCTTCACCAGACCCGGATGCGAACGGGAAAGATAGACCTGCGGGCCTTTATTCGTTTTTCGTACATCCATGATGTAAAGCTTCAGGCGCTCGTTTACGCCGAAATGCTCTCCTCTCACCTGTTCATTCGGTGAAAGGATCCCTTCCGTTCTGCCCATATTGATGAACAGTGTATCGTTGGAAATCCGCTCAACCGTGCCGGTAATCAGCTCTCCCTGCTTTTCGATATAATCATCGTAAACCATTCCGCGTTCCGCTTCCCGGATCCGCTGAACAACGACCTGCTTCGCCGTCTGAGCCGCAATACGGCCGAAATCTCTCGGTGTCACCTGATATTCCACCACATCCCCGATTTCATAACGCGGATCGATCTCTCTTGCCTCCTCCAGCGAAATCTCACAGAGGTCATCCTCAACCTCTTCTACGATATCTTTTCTCATCAGAACATTGATATCACCCGTTTCACGATCAATATCCACCCGAACATTCTGGGATGTTCCATAATTCTTTTTATAAGCGGACACGAGTGCGGATTCGATGGCTTCGATCAGGACATCTTTCGAAATCCCCTTTTCTTTTTCCAGCTCCGCGATCGCTATCATAAACTCACTGTTCATGTTCTTTCTGTTTCCTCCTTTATTTATCCAGCTCTTCTCTCTGTTCTTTCCCTATTTATTCATATGTATGTTTTGTTCCGGCATTTTCTGTTTTTTCCACCCTGCCGGATCAAAATACGAATACCAGCTTTGTCTTCGCAACACGGTCGAACGGAATCTCCACCCGTTTTACCGGTGTTTCCAGCAGCAGTACTCCGTCTTCAAGGCCCAGCAGCGTACCCTCGTACTTCTTTCTGCCTTCATATGCCGTATAAAGGCTGACCGCCACGGTTTCTCCCGCAAAACGCCTGTAATCTGCCTCTTTTTTCAGCTCGCGCTCCAAACCGGGCGAAGAAACCTCCAGATAATAATTCTGTTCGATCGGATCCTCTTCATCCAGTCTTTCGCTCAGGAAACGGCTGACAAGCTCGCAGTCATCAATCCCGACATACCGTTCACCTTCTTCGGTGCCGGCATCTTCTGCCTTATCAATATAAACCCGAAGAAACCAGTCATGCCCCTCCTTGACATATTCGATATCATAAAGCTCCAAGCCGTTTTGCACAAGAAAACCGCCGAGGAGTTCCTTCGTCAAATCTGTAATCTTGACTTTTGCCATTCCGTTTCCTCCGACCTAAAAATTAAAACCTTAAAAACGAAAGAGTGGGATTTCCCACTCTTTCCAACAAGTCATACATTACTTCTTATAGGCTACCATAAATTTGGCCTCGGTGCAAGCCTTTTTTCGTGTTTCCGGGCCGTTTCCGGCAATTTTTCTGCCTTTTTGTCATCCGAGCGCCATATCCAGGAAGGAAAGCTGGTCGGTTTCCGGCAGCCCGCGGAAGATTCCATGATTCTTGAATGTCTCGATAACACTCTTATTGATCCCGGCACGCTTCTGCGCTTCTTCGATCGTTTCATACGGCTTCTTTCGGTATTCCTCATAGAACTGCTTGGCCGCCTGTTCTCCGACACCCGGCATCGCCACATAAGGAAGCAGCACTTTTCCATCTTTCACCATAAAGCGCAGTGCCTGTGATTCTCCCAAAACCGCGTCGAGGAATTCATATCCGCGCGCATACATCTCATAAGCCACCTCCAGCACCGTCACCTCATCTTCTTCCTTTTTGGTCATATTCTTGCCCTTGGCGGTCAGCGCGTCCATCTTTTCCAGCACCGCCTGCTTGCCCCGCAGGATCGTATCCGCGTCAAATTCCGAAACCTTCGTCGTAAAATAAGCCGCGTAAAACTCCGCCGGATAATATACCTTGAAATAAGCTACCCGATAAGACATCATGACATACGCTACTGCGTGGGCACGCGGAAACATGTACTTAATCCTTCGGCAGGATTCGATATACCACGGCGGCACATCATGCTCCTCCATCAGCTCCGCATCTTCCTGTGCAACGCCTTTACCCTTCCGCACCTTTTCCATGATCGTAAAGGCTTTCTTTTTCGGAAGGCCCTTCAAGATTAAATAATTCATAATGTCGTCACGCGTGGAAATCGCGTCCTTGATGGTCGCAAGCCCGCTTTTGATGAATTCCTGCGCATTGTTGATCCAGACATCCGTTCCGTGTGAGAATCCGGAAATCCGCACAAAATCCGCAAACCGAGTCGGATGCGTATCGTCCAGCATCTGGCGCGTAAAGCGTGTCCCGAATTCCGGGATTCCATAGCTTCCGTGGACAAACCGATACTCCGGATCCTTAATATCCAGCGCCTCCGTTCCCGCGAAAATGCTGTTGACCTTTTCATTCTTGAGCGGGACATCCCGAATCGGATCCAGTCCCGTCATATCCTGCAAATGACGAATGATCGACGGCACATCGTGCCCGAGAATATCCAGTTTCAGCAAGTTCTGCTCGATCGAATGATAATCAAAATGGGTCGTGACAATCCCGCTTTTCATATCATCGGCCGGATACTGCACCGGACAGAATTCATAAATCTCATGATCATCCGGCACGATGATAATTCCGCCCGGATGCTGGCTCGTCGTTCGTTTCACGCCTTCGCAGCACTTTGCCAGGCGGTCCGCCTCAAACTTGTTGAGCGGAAGCTGACGCTCTTCATAATATTTCATCACAAAACCGTATGCCGTCTTGGATGCTACCGTACCGATGGTTCCGGCCTTGAAAACATTTTTGCTTCCAAAGATTTCATCTACGTACTTATGTGCGATCGGCTGATACTCCCCGGCGAAGTTCAAATCGATATCCGGCTCCTTATCCGCTTCAAATCCAAGAAATGTCTGAAACGGAATGGTGAACCCTTCCTGCCGGTATTTGGTGCCGCATACCGGGCAATTCTTTTCCGGCATATCCACGCCGCAGTCATATTCAGACGGGTCTCCCCATTCGAGATTTTTGCAGGATGGACATATGTAATGCGGCGGCAGCGGATTTACCTCTGTAATCCCGGCCATCGTTGCCGCAAAAGATGACCCAACCGATCCTCTCGAACCGACGAGATATCCGTCCGAAAGTGATTTCTGCACCAGCATTTCGGCTGCAATATACATCACCGCATATCCTTCCCGGATAATCGGCACCAGCTCTGCTTCAAGCCGCTCTTCAATTTCCTTCGGCAGCGGATCTCCATAAATCTCATGTGCCCGCTTCATGCACTTTTCCCGAAGCAGGACATCCGCATTTTCGATTTTCGGCGGAAACTTTCCCTCCGGGACCGGCCGTATCCGCTCAATACTGTCCGCGATCCGGTTTGGGTTATCAATGACAACACGCTGCGCCGTTTCCGCGCCGAGATACTGAAATTCCTCCAGCATTTCATCCGTCGTCCGAAGATAAAGGCCCTGCCCGCCTTCGTCGCCGTATCCCTGCCCCGCCATCAGGATATTCCGGTAAAGCGCATCCTCCGGTTCGGAATAATGTGCGTCCGTAGTCGCTACTACCGGTTTTCCGAGTCGATCAGCAAGCGCCACGATTCTGCGGTTCAGTTCACGCAGCCCCTCTCGATCCGCAACCGTTCCGTTTTCGATCATAAACTGGTTATTCGTAAGAGGCTGAATTTCGAGATAATCGTAAAAAGACGCGATCGCATCAATTTCTTCCTGCGGTCTATCATGCAGAACTGCCCGAAAAACTTCCCCCGCCTCACAAGCCGACCCGATGATAATCCCCTCCCGGTATTTTGTAATAACGGATTTCGGGAGCCGCGGCCTCTTGTAAAAATAATAGAGATGCGAAAAGGACACAAGCTTGTACAGATTCTTCAGCCCAGTCTGATTCTGCGCAAGCAGGATGATATGGTTCGTCGGCTTCTTCTTGTAATCAATCGTCCCGTCCTCACGGATGCAGTCACTGTCATCAAAGACATACCCTTCCATGCCGTAAATGATTTTCATATCCGGGAATTTGGCGCCTTCTTTCGCGGCCTCCGGAAAGGCCTGCACCACACCGTGATCGGTGATTGCCATTGCCGGAAAACCCCACTCACCGTGCATTTCCACCATGGTCTTGATCTCATTCAATCCATCCATCCGGCTCATCTTCGTATGAGCATGAAGCTCTACACGCTTGCGCTCACAAGTATCCACGCGTTTCGGCAGAGAGCCCTTCTGAATATCCTTTCCCATGATCACAAGGACATTTTCGTAAGTGTCCCACTGCACCTCGCCGCGCACGCGGACAAAATCGCCCTCTTTCAGGCACTTCTCGATATCCTCCCATTTCTGCGGCAGAACAAAGGCCTTGACACAGACTGAGGTTTTCTTATCCGTCAAAAGCAGCGTCACAAGTCTTCTATCGTTGCGGATGGTCCGGGAATCTTTCTTAAAAAGGATTCCTTCCACGATCACATTGCCGCTTTCCGTCGTCAGAAGAGACATATCCGAAGCTTCTCCCGCGATCGATTTTCCCATAATCAGATCCCCGCGGACCGGCTCATACCGATCGCGCCGCGAAAATCCGGTCCGGCCCCCCGGTGCCCCGCCGGACGACTCATTTGCGATAGGCCTTGCCGACGCCGAACCGCCGTTTTCACCGGCCACTCGCCGCTGTGCCATCTCCTGCGCGGACTTCTCCGCCTGTTTTAATTCTTCCTCAGCCTTCTTTTTCCGTTCCTCACAGGCACGGGCGTAATCATCACTGCTGTTTTGAAAACGTACGGAAAGCGCCAGATCAAAATTCAAGCGGAATGCCGCTTCGAACAATTCCGCAACCTCCGCATTCAGCTGTGCTACCGCTGTTTCCCCGATTGCGCGGATCGTAAGAACACCGTCCGTCTCCTCATACTCCCCGCTCCGGATCGTCTTGGTAACGCTGGCAAAACGGCCGTTGATTTCATCGATAATATGCGGTATCGCGAGCCGAATAATATCCTCCCGTTTCAGAAAAAGATTTCTGTAATGATACCGTATTTGAACATCGGACAACATCGGCAGCTTATTCTTGATCACTGCCCGGATTTTCAGATGCTCCTCATGCGGAATAATAAAATTCAGCGCAACCGGAATGACAAGTACGCCTGTCTCCCGCACAAGCACACCGTCCCCCGGCTCCAGCTGAAACATTTCTTTTTCATAATCACCGATTCTCGCCAGATCGAGAATCTCATTAAATATTTCTTTCATTCTGTCTCAGACCCTTCCAGCCCTCTCATCTCATTTCCTTCTCAAAGCAAACCGGCCAGCCGTATCATCTCCTCCGCCAGTTCTTTCTCCGGAATCGTTTTCAAAATCCTGCCGCCGGAAAAGATGACCGCTTTCCCGTCTCCGCAGGCCGCCCCGAGATCCGCCTCCCTTGCCTCTCCCGGACCGTTAACAGCACACCCCATCACAGCAACCGTGATCGCCGGCTTTCCGGCCTTTTCTCGTGCCGCTCCGATCGGACGAAGCGCCTCTTCGATCTGCGAAGCAATTCTCGGAAGATCGACCTTCGTTCTCCCGCAGGTCGGGCAGGACACAAAACGGATCCCCGCATCCCGCAGTCTCAGGTCCGCCAGAAGCTGCTTGGCAAAAACCACTTCGTCTACCGGATCTCCCGTCAGGGACACCCGCATAGTATCGCCGATCCCCGCAAGGAGAAGTGCACCGAGCGCCTCCGCCGATTTCCGTTTTCCGATCTCCGGCGTTCCGGCCTCGGTGAGACCGATATGAAGAGGATACTCGCTCCTCTCCGAAATCAAAACATGCGCGGCATAATTCATCTGAATATCCGACGATTTCAAAGAAATGACGATATCATCAAAATCCAGATTCTCCAGCAAACGGACATTGCGGAGCGCACTTTCGCAGAGACCCTCTGCCGTAACTCCGCCATACTTCTGCAGGATATCCCTCTCCAGCGAACCGGAATTCACTCCGACCCGAATCGGAATCCTGCGCGCTTTTGCCGCTTTTACAACGCTTCGAACACACTCTTCTCCGCCGATATTTCCCGGGTTGATACGCACCTTATCGGCACCGTGCTCTATCGCCGCAAGTGCGAGCCGATAATCGAAATGAATATCCGCCACAAGCGGCAGCGGTGATTTTTTCCGAATTTCACCGAACGCCTCCGCCGAATCGAAATCCGGCACGGCGATCCGCACAATTTCCGCTCCCGCGTCCGCCAGCGCAGTAAGCTGCGTTCCGGCTCTCTCAAGGTCCCGAACATCTACATTCAGCATGGACTGGATCGTCACCGGCGTACCGCCGCCGATCGGGACTCCGCCGCATATTACTTTTTTCGTTTGTTTCCTCTGCATACCTATCTTCACGCCCATCTTTCCTATCTTCACGCTTCACTACATCCGCTCTCTCCTAACTGAAAATCGGCAGGATAAAACGGATCACATCATGCCATGTGACATAAATCATCAATGCAAACAGCAGCATGATTCCGGCAAAGTGAACCTTACTTTCTATCTCATCCGTAATCGCGTGACCCGTAATCTTCCGGATCACAATAAACACAAGCCGTCCGCCGTCCAGCGCCGGAAACGGCAGCATATTAACAATCGCCAGATTTAAGCTGATCAGTGCCGTCAGGTAGGCAATATAAATGAACCCAAGAGAAGCCGTCTGATTGACAGCGGCAACAATTCCGACCGGGCCGGAAAGCTCACTCGCCGCGACACGTCCCGTAAACAGCTGTCGGATCACCTGCAGCATCCCGCTTCCCATGGTCCATGTGTTCTTTACTCCGGATCCCGCGGCATCCAGTAAATGATGCTCCTTGGTCGGCACGATACCAATCATACGGCGACCCGCCTCATTCGTCATCACACCGGAGGAAACGATTCTCTCCGTACCGTCCTCTCCTTTTACCGTGAGCTGCACACGGTCCGCTTCGCTTTCCGCGAGCAGCACGGAGATATCACTCCACTTTTCGACGCTCTTCCCGTCCACCGCCGTCAATGTATCCCCACTGTGGATCCCGGCAAGCTCCGCAGGCGAACCCGGTGTCACGGTATCGATTGTGGTTGTAGGCGTTCCCACTGCGTAGGCAACCCCGATCATGATCAGCACCGCGAGAAGCAGGTTCATAAAAGCACCGGCAACGACAATCAGCGCCTTCTGCCAAGCCGCCTTTTGATGAAAAGCCCTCTCATCCGAAGACTCTTCGTCCTCCCCTTCCATCGCACAAAATCCGCCAATCGGAAAAAGCCGGATCGAATAAAGAGTATCTCCCTTCTGCTTCTTCAAAATTGCCGGTCCCATGCCGACCGAAAATTCGTTCACCTTAACTCCGCATAATTTTGCAGCGGCAAAATGCCCGAATTCGTGAAAAACGATCAGCAGACAAAATATTAAAATCGCATAAATAACAGTCATGAATTCTCCTTTTCCCCTTTTTGATGTCGATTCCCGAGTAAAATCATTTTTCCTTCCAAAACGATCTTTACTCTCCGAAAACAGCGTATGACGCTATTTGATGAAAAATTTCCTTGTTTTCTCCCGAGTTCTTCGATCCGTCTCCAGCAATGCTTCCAGCGAAGGCTCCTTTTGACAGCGGTGCTGCGCGAGAATCTCTCCGATGCCCTCCCAAATTGCCGAAAACGGGATTTTCCCCGCAAGAAATGCCGCGACCAGTTCCTCATTTGCCGCATTCATCGCGTCCGGCGTATCGCCGCCGCAGGCAAGGGCCTCGTACGCCAGATCAATGCACGGAAACGCTTCCCGATCCGGCTTTTCAAAAGTCAGCTGCGGCGCATACGCAAAAAAGTCCAGCGGCGTGTACGGAAGCTCGAGCCGCTCCGGATAAGAAAGTGCATACGCAATCGGAATGCGCATATCCGGCATCCCGAGCTGTGCCAGAACCGCGGTGTCCGCATACTCGACCATTGAATGCACAACGGACTGCGGATGTACAACAATTTCAATCTGCTCCGCCGGAATATCAAAGAGCCACCTTGCCTCGATGACCTCCAGTCCCTTGTTCATCATCGTCGCCGAATCAATACTGATTTTCGCACCCATATTCCATTTCGGATGCGCCAGCGCCTCCTCCGGCGTCACGCGAAGAAGTTCTTCCCGGCGCCGACCTCGAAACGGTCCACCCGACGCTGTCAAAAGAATACGCCGGACCCTTCGCCCCGGATTTCCCTCAAGGCACTGGAAAATCGCGCTGTGCTCGCTGTCCACAGGAAGAAGCCGTGCCCCGTTTTCCGCGGCGGTTTTCATGATCAGTTCACCGCCGACAACCAGGGTTTCTTTATTCGCGAACGCAATTGTTTTCCCGGCTTTTGCCGCGTGATAGGTCGGTAAAAGTCCGCGCACACCGACGAGTGAATTCAGCAGAATGTCCGCATCCGAGACCGCCGCTTCTACCAGTCCTTTTTCCCCAAAAAGGACTTCGATATGCGGATATTTTGCGGCAAGCCGCAGCGCGTCCTCCTCTCCGGCCACTACAACGCATTCCGGGGAGAATTCCCGGATCTGCTCTTCCAGAAGTTCTATGCGAGACGCACAGGACAAAACGGATACACCAAACTCCTCTTTCTTTTCACGGACAACCGAAAGCGCCTGTGTCCCGATAGAACCGGTGCTTCCGAGGATTGCTATCTTTTTCTTCATTTTCTTCGCCTTTTACATGAATACCAGCAAGATATAATAATAGACCATCGGCGCTGTAAACAGCACGCTGTCAAACCGGTCCAGAATCCCGCCGTGCCCCGGAATCAGATTTCCGTAATCCTTAATTCCCATCTTTCTCTTGAAAATGGATGCCGTCAGATCTCCGAACTGCGAAATAACCCCGCCCAACACACCGAGCACAACGCAGTGCAGAATCTCCTGTTCAAAGAAGAATCGGCCGAAAAGCGCGCAGAGTGCCACACTTCCGAGAATTCCGCCGATGCTGCCTTCAATCGTCTTTTTCGGACTGATGTTCGGACAAAGCTTATGCTTCCCGAGGAAATACCCGCTGAAATAAGCCATGATGTCCGTTCCGAAGGCCGTCAGAAAAATCAGCCATACCATTTTGCTGTATGCCCCGGTCTGTTCGACCAGCGTCACATGATAGGAAAAAAAGACTACATAAAAAATCCCCGTGATCGTGGCCATCGCGTCTTCCAGTTTCCGTTTCTCCATATTAAAAAGAGAAAGCAGACTGACAACCACAACGCCGAAAAACCAAAGCTGCCGGCATGTCAAAAAAAGCGTTCCGCCTTCCGGCACCAAAATGTCAATCGCGTAGAGCGCTGCTGCCGCTGCGCAGGCGATCCCGTATGACGGTGTTACCTCCATTGCATGAAAGCCGCGATAAAACTCCCATACACCCATAATTCCGATCAAAAAACAAGCCGCCGTCAAAACCGGCCCGCCGAAATATACAATGAGCAAAAGCGGGGCCATTACCAGCCCGGAAAGAATTCTTGTTTTCATCCTTATCTGCCTCCGAATCTTCTGTTTCGTCCCTGATACTCCGAAATGGCCTCTTCCAGTTTTTCCGGCGTGAAATCCGGCCACAAAGTATCGGTAAAAACAAATTCACTGTACGCGCACTGCCACAAAAGGAAATTTGAAAGCCGCTGCTCCCCGCTCGTTCGGATAACCAACTCAGGATCGCCGCAGCCCGCGTGCTGTCCGCCTGTCCAAAGATATTCCCCAATCCGTTCCTCGGTGATATCCTCCGGCGCAATCGTTCCCTGTACACACTGCTCAGCCAGAGCGGAGGCCGCTCTTCGGATGTCATCTCTTCCACCGTAATTCAGTGCAATATTAAACTGCATTCCGGTATTGTCTTTCGTTAGCGAAAGCGCCCGATCAATTCGTTCAACGGATGCCTGCGGAAGCATGCTGTAA
>CAKQWL010000227.1 GCA_934278965.1 uncultured Clostridia bacterium
GAAAAAACCTACACTTTCACCGGCGGCAGAACCTACGGAATCGTGCAGATGAAGGGTGATAACGCACAAACACTCACCGTGAAAAACGGTACGCTGAAAAGCACTTCGGAGGATCGGGAAGCCGCAGTGAAGCTGGAAAGTTCGAATATGACGCTGATACTGGACGGTACAGAGGTTGTAACCGCCGGTATTTACGGGATCGCGGCAAACGGAACCAACGAAAATAATTCTGTCACGCTGATCAACAGCACCATTGCAGCGGAAAACGGAATCGGTATTTATTTCCCGTGCAGCGGAACGCTGATGATTGACGGTGGCCAAATCTCCGGTAAAGCAGGTGTGGAAATTTGTGCAGGAGATATGAGGATTACCGGAGAACCGACGATTTCCGGATCGGGAGCAAGACCTGCATGGGATTACACCTTCCCGGAGGACGGTTCTTGGGAGAGCGGCGCGGCGGTTTCGATCCTGGACGGGCGTCCCGGCTATGCGGCGATCGGCACCGTTGAGGTGGAAAACGGTCTTTTTACAGCGGCAAACGACAGCGCGATTACAGCAAAGCATCACATCGCAAGCTTGGGGAGCTTTACGAACGGCGTGGACGCCGGAAAGGTTGCAATATCCGGCGGCACCTTCAAAAATGCGCCTGGGTATATGGAAAACCTTTGCGCGGAAAACTATATGCCAAGGAGCAACGCGGATGGCTCGACGAAGGTTGTTTTAAAGAGCGATGTTGCGAAAATCGGGGAGATAAGATATAACGATCTGCAGGCCGCTTTGAACGCGGCGGATGGAAAAACCGTGGAATTGCTTGATAATACGGAGCTGAGAAGCTGTGTTCAGGTTGCGGCCGGAACGGATGTCACGCTGGATCTGGCCGGTCATACCTTGGAGCGTGCCGGCGGCGATGATTATTATCAGGTGATCGAGCTGTTCGGTTCGCTGACGATTGCGGATTCCAGCGCGGAGGGAAACGGCACGATCATTGGCGGAAAAACAGTCGATATAAACCCGGGCGCAACCCTGAATGTCACGGCGGGAACACTGAAGCCGGGATATGGCCAGGCGCTTTTCATACCGGAAAATGCGGCGGTGACGCTTTCCGGAAAGACCAAAATTATCGGTGCAGAGGGCAATGGCGCCCAAAACAGCGGCGCGGTGATTGTTGAAAACGGAACTTTGACGATAGAGGATTCGACTGCAATCGAGAATGCGTACGGCCTGGCGGTGAACGCCAGTGACGGCTCCGGAAACGGAAGGATTATCATCAATGGAGGAAAGCTTAGCGGAACTGCGGCGGCATTGAAATTGACAGGCATCTCGGCGGAAATTAACGGCGGCAGCCTGGAAGGGACCGGCAGCGACAGCGGTGGAATTCTTCTTTTCCGGCAAGGGTATAATAATAGCGATGCGGATAGCAGAATGGCGAGCCTGCGGATGACGGACGGCACGGTTTCCGGCGCAGCTTTTGGTATCAGCGGCAACTGCATGCAGTCCGCGGGGTGCAGTGCCGATATTACCGGTGGGAAAGTAAGCGGCGGCGTGCTGGGAATTTACTGGCCGATGGAGGGCGCTTTGACGATTGGCGAAAGCGCGGAAATCAGCGGATTGACAGCCATTGAGGCCAAAATGGGAACAATTGGCATCAGCGGCGGAATGCTGATCGCTGCGGGTGCTCCTGCGGAAAACGGTGAAGGTGGTGCGGCGGCAGACGGCTCGGCACTCAAACTTGTGACACAGAGCTACGGTACCGAGGCGGCGCAGTACCGTTCGATGCCGTCCCTGATGGCAAATGTCACTGGGGGTGATTTCCGGAGTACCAATGGAGATGCAGTCCATATTTACTGTGAGGGCGGTGTATCGGCGGTCGAAGGAACAACCTTGACCGGAACAGTGATCATCGGCAGTGAAGCCTCCATGACGGCGGCGAGCGGCGTACCGGTAAAGATCTTCTCCAAAAAGGACATTGCCCTGAATAGCAACACCGCGGTGACGGATCAAACATCTGTGACGGTGGAGGGAGCCTATCACTTTGTATTGAGTGAGGATCAGAGAAGCTGCATTGTTCAGTGAAATAACACCAATTGATTCTTTGCAGAAATTCTGTTTTGTGATACAATCGGTGGTAGAAGTGATATAATGGGATGTATTGATAGAGAAACGAAAGGAGAGAATGTTATGAAATTGGCAATGTCAATCAGTACACTGGTGATCAGTGTTGCGGCACTCAGTACCGGTATCGTTGCCCTTTGCATGGCATGCAAGGCGATCAAGGATAACTAAAATAGAGGGCAAGAAGCGGCGTCGGCGCGGTGCGCCGGATGCCATACTTCATAAGAAAGAAAAAGAAAAAGAGCGGGAGTCCGGTGAAAACCGGGCTTCCGCTTTTTTTTAAGTCTATATGTGCCGCTTGTCAGGAACAATAGGAATGGGCTTCCTGTATCAAGGTGCGCAAATCATCCGAATCCCGAACATCGCCAATGGCAAACAGGGCACGTACGAGAAAATTGGAAAATGCGCTTTTCCGGGCAGCAAAATCGTTCACTGCGGGGAGGCTGTCTTTTGCTTCCCGGAAGATTTCGGCGGCGCCAAATAGACACAGAAGAAGCTGTGCCTTGAGACGGCGAATTTCAAAGGGCTCCTGCCGCAGCAAAGATGCGTCGTAATCGGCGGTTCGTCCACATGGAAACGCGCAGGAAGCACAGTCCGGAGAAAGCCGCCATTTCTCACGGTGGGCATGCTCGATCAGCGGCAAATATTTTTCAGAGGTCGATTGACCGGCGGCGGACAAGGCGTCAATCAGAAAATCTGTGACAGAAGCTACAGCGTCTTCATCATTTTCAACCGTGCGGGCAATTCCGACCAGAGCACCGATGAGTGTGTCAAAATCAGGGGAAACCGTTTCAGTTCCCAGGATATCGGGTTTCAGCATAGCGAAATTCCTCCTTTCCGGAAGCCTTTGAAATTTGAAAGCGGGTTATTCCAAAACTCTGCCGTTTGTAGTAATGACTGCGACCCGGAGCGAGAGATCCTTTTCGCTGTTTTGAATTGCTTTTCTTACGGCGGCTTCGAGACCGCCGCAGCACGGAACCTCCATCCGGACAACGGTGACGGATCGGATTGTGTTTCGGCGCAGGATGTCGGTCAGCTTTTCAGCATAGTCCACAGAATCCAATTTTGGACATCCGATGAGGGTTACCCTTCCCCGCATATAATTCCGATGCATGTCGGCGTAGGCGTAAGCGGTGCAGTCGGCGGCGATCAGAAGATCGGCGCCTTCAAAACAAGGCGCATCGGCAGGGATGAGGCGAATCTGGCAGGGCCACTGTGCCAATTCGGATGGAATAGAAAGTTCGGAACGGTCAATCGGGCCGGAGGTTTCGGCCGTGTGGAGAATCTGTAATTTGCTGCCGGGACATCCGCATGGTTCGTGCGGGTGCGCGGCGGCAGGCGCATTGCCCGACGCCGCAGGAGTACGGTGCTCGGCCGCGGCAGAGGCGGCAGGCTGCCCCTGTGCTTTTTTGCTCTGGAGGACAGCAGTTTCATCGTAGGCCGCCGCCTCGCGCATAACGAAAGTAATGGCACCGGTCGGACAGACCGGAAGACAGTCCCCGAGACCGTCGCAGTAATTGTCGCGGAGGAGCTTTGCTTTTCCTCCGACCATCCCGATGGCACCCTCGTGGCAGGCAGAAGCGCAGGCACCGCAGCCGCTGCATTTTGCTTCATCAATTTGGATAATATTTCGAATCATGGACAACGCTCCTTTCATTATCATCAATCGGTCGGCATGATTGGTCGGCGAACCGATAACCGGCCTGGTTTCTTGACTTTCTAAGAAAAGAATACTATAATCAAACCGACAAATCTGTTGTTTTAACAACAAATTGGGAGAAAATATGATTATGAATTTGGGAATGACAAGTCTCTTCCGCGGAATCAAAAAAGAAGAAATAGCAGGGCTTCTCACCTGTATCGGGGCAGTGCGCAGGAAATATCCTAAAGGGGCGACCGTGCTGCGGGAAGGAGAGCCGACGAAAATTCTGGGTGTGGTCCTTTCCGGGCGTGTGCTCATCGGGCACGATGATATCTGGGGAAATCATACAATCCTGGGGGAAGCCTCCCCGGGAGAGGATTTTGCCGCGCCGTACGCCTGTATCCCAGGGGAGCCGCTTTTAAGTTACATGACAGCGGCCGAAGATACGGAGGTTCTGTTTTTAAATATTGACCGCGTGCTTGGGACCTGCACAAACGCGTGCGAATTTCATACGAAGCTTGTGCGGAATCTTCTCACGGTGACAGCGCTCCAGAGCTTGAATCTGTCACGGCGAATTCTGCACACCTCTTCCAAAACGATTCGCGGAAGACTGATGGCGTATTTCTCGTTCTGCATCAAAAAGACGGGGCAGTATTCCTTCGAGATTCCGTACAATCGCCAGCAGCTTGCGGATTATTTGGGCGTGGACCGGAGCGCGATGTGCGGGGAACTTTCCCGGATGCGGAAGGACGGACTGATTCGTTATCGCAAGAATCACTTTGAGATCAGCGAAGCAGCAGAGGTACAAGACTGATCAAAATAGGAGAAAGGGGCACAGAAAAAAGTGGAACAGACCAGTATGTTTGAAAGAAGAGAAGCTGAGCCGCTTGCGGCACGCCTGCGGCCGACGGTGCTGGAGGAATATGCGGGGCAATCGCATCTGCTCGGAGAGGGGAAGGTGCTTCGCCGTTTAATCGAGAGCGATCAAATTTCCTCAATGATTTTTTGGGGACCTCCCGGGGTCGGGAAAACGACGCTTGCCCGTATCATCGCAAATCGGACGAAGGCGTCTTTCATTGATTTTTCGGCAGTGACCAGCGGAATTCGTGAAATCCGGGAAGTAATGAAGAAGGCGGAAAACAACCGGCAGTTCGGTGGAAAAACCATCGTGTTTGTGGATGAAATCCACCGCTTCAATAAGGCTCAGCAGGACGCATTTCTCCCTTTTGTAGAGAAAGGAAGCATCGTCTTGATCGGAGCGACGACGGAGAATCCTTCCTTCGAAATCAACAGCGCGCTGCTTTCCCGCTGCAAGGTGTTCGTCCTGCAGGCGCTTTCAAAGGAGGAGCTGATGGGCCTGATTCGGCGGGCTGTTTCCGATCCCCGGGGATTTGGCGGGCAGGAGATCCAAATGGATCCGGAGATCCCGGAAATGCTTGCTGTCTTCGCGAACGGAGATGCTAGGACCGCGCTTTCGACATTGGAAATGCTTGTACTGAACGGAGATGTGCAGGACGGGACGGTGACAGTAACAAAGGGAATTTTGGAGCAATGTATCTCGCGGAAATCTCTTCTTTATGATAAAAAGGGCGAGGAGCACTATAATCTCATTTCGGCTCTTCATAAATCCATGCGGAACTCCGATCCGGATGCGGCGGTCTATTGGCTTGCGAGAATGCTGGAAGCGGGCGAGGATCCGCTTTATATCGCAAGGAGGCTTGTCCGCTTTGCGGGCGAGGATGTCGGTTTGGCGGACCCGAGAGCATTGGAGGTCGCTGTCGCGGTGTACCAGGCCTGTCATTTTATCGGAATGCCGGAGTGCAGCGTACACTTGACGGAAGCGGCCGTCTATTTATCGCTTGTGCCGAAATCCAACGCGCTCTATATGGCTTATGAAACAGCGAAAAAAGATGCCGCCGCGCAGATCGCCGAGCCGGTACCGCTGGTAATCCGAAATGCGCCGACACGTCTGATGAAAGAGCTGGATTACGGGAAAGGGTATCAATATGCGCACGATACTGCCGAGAAGCTGACGGATATGCAGTGCCTTCCGGATTCTCTTATGGGGCGGGAATACTACATTCCGACGACACAGGGAACAGAAGCAAAGTTTCGGGAACGGCTGGAAAAAATAAAAGAATGGAAAAAGTCCCGGCGCGGATGAAAATGCATCCCGTGCGGCGATGAAAAGAGAGCAAATTATCTTTTTTATGAAAAAATGATAAAAAGGATATAAACAAAGCGTACTGCGGAGTGAAGAATGATCCGAAATTAAAAAAAGAAGAAAAAAAGATCGAAATTACGCCGCTTTGGCACAAATCGGACGCATATTTTTCAGCGGGAAGAGTGAAA
>CAKQWL010000228.1 GCA_934278965.1 uncultured Clostridia bacterium
CGCCAGATCAATCTTGTTGATGCACAAAAGAATCTCCGTATGATTTTTTTCTGCCATCACCAGAAATTTGTCCAGCAATCCCGGGTTCGGATCCGGATTCCTGACCGCAGTTACGATGACAAAGGTCTCTACATTGGCAATCGGCGGACGTGAAAACGCATTCATTCGCGGAAAAATCCGTTCTACAACCGCATCCCCGTCCTGTTGCACCGCGATTTCTGCCCGGTCTCCCACCGCCGGAACGATTCCGTCTTTCTTAAAAATCCCGCGCGCGCGACACTGATAGACCGTGCCGTCTCCCGTCTTGACATAGTAAAACCCGGCAATTCCCTTGATAATTGTTCCGGCAGTTCTCATTCAATGACTCCTGTATTGAAATCCACACTGGATTTCTGTACTACATCGTTATTAAAGATCACCATGACGGTTCCCTTCCCGCTTCCGGTTACAGTCACCGTTTCTCCTCCGTTTTCTTTCAGGCGCTGCTCTCTTGTCAGGATATTATGCGTTCCGGACTCATCCGAAACAGTTACTGTCAGCCAGAAAACAGAATCCTCCGCCGCACTGTAATCAATATAAAGTGAGATATTCTGCGGCTCCGGGTCCTGGTCGCCGCTGCTGACGCGCAGATCCACCGTTGTGCCTTCCTCCAAGACCTTTTCGGCTGCATACTGCTGCCATATTACCTGGTTCTTCGCGTAGGACTCACTCTTTTCATAAGTGATGCTGCCCGGCTTCAGACCGGCCTCTTCCAGTGCGCGCTTCGCCTCATCCAGTTCCATGCCCGTGAGCAGCGGCAAAATGGCCTTGCCCTCCTCATTTCCGGTACTGACTTCAAAGGAAACCGACGCACCCGGCTTTGCTTCTTCGCCCGCGGCCGGTGTCTGTGAAAGAACGATTCCCTTTGGCTGGCTGCTTGCTTTTTCCGTAACTGAACCAACCTTAAACTTGTATTTTTCCAGGATATGAACGGCACTTTCATAAGTCATGCCTTCGATTTTCGGCACCGTTCCCTCCTTCATACCCTTACTGATATTCACGGTAATCGTTTTTCCGGATTTGATCTTAGCACCGACATCCGGCGTCTGTGAGCAGATCTCTCCTTCATCATATTCCGAATCAAATACCGTATCGCCTTCTTGAATCTCCAGCTTGTACGACGCCGCCTCTGTCTGCGCCTGTTCCAGCGTCATTCCCCGAAAATCCGGCGTTTCGAAGGTTTTTCCCCCGCCTTTCAAAAGTGCGGAGGCCACGGTTACAATTCCGTAGGAAAGCGGGATCGCAACAAGAAGCGCCGCCACTACCGCCAGAATTTTCATCTTCCTGAATTCGCCGCCGTTCGCCTTTTCCCTGCTTTCTTTCTTCTTCGCCTTTTTTCCGCCAACAGTCCTTTCGCCGTTTTCGGCATCGGCAGCCGCTTCCGCCGCTCCGGATACCGCCGCATCTGCCGCATCCTGCGAAGCCGCATCCGCTTTCTCATGTGTGCCGATCATTTCTTCAAATTCAGCATCTTCCAAGGCCTTGTACATCTCGTCCGCGGACGCGTACCGATTGATCTGCAGTTTATCGGTCGCCTTCATAACCACCTTTTCGACCGACTCCGGAATGGACGGCACCAGCTGCCGCGGCGGCTGAATCGGATTATTGATATGCATCAGGGCAACCGCAACCGGATTTTCTCCGTCAAACGGCACCTGCCCTGTCAGCATTTCATAAAGCACAATTCCGAGCGAATAAATATCCGATTTTTCATCCACATAACCGCCTCGTGCCTGCTCCGGCGAAAAATAATGCACAGAGCCCATAATCGTTCCGGTATTTTCCGCTGCCTTGGAGGAATCAATCGCCTTGGCAATTCCAAAATCCGTAATTTTCGCCGTTCCCGACTGTGTAATCAGGATATTGTGCGGCTTGACATCCCGGTGAATGATATGGTTTTGATGCGCGAAGGAAAGCGCGAGCGCAATCTGCTTTGCGATCTCCACTGCCTGTTTCCAGTCCAGCGCGCCCTTCTCGCGGATCAAATCGCTCAGGATATGGCCTTCTACCAGCTCCATCACAATGTAATGGATATTTCCTTCTCTGCCGACATCGTAAATATTGACAATATTCGGATGGGAAAGGCTGGCTGCTGCCTGCGATTCCCGTCGGAAATTCTCAATAAATTTTACATCCCGGGCAAATTCCGGTTTTAGGATTTTAATAGCGACATACCGATTGAGCAGTCTGCATCTGGCCTTATAGACCACTGCCATTCCGCCGTCACCAATCTTTTCAAGCAATTCATATCTGCCTGCAAGTATTCTGCTGCTCATTCAATATCCCCCTTATATCTTCAGACAAATCACTGTTATATTATCACTTCCGCCGCGGCGATTTGCGGCATGCACCAGCTTCCCCGCAGCATCCCGCATATCTTCCGCGTTCATCAAAATCTCTGCGGCAAGCCTGTTTTCTACTTCGCTGTAAAGACCGTCGGTGCAGAGCATCAAAATGTCCCCGTCCCGAAGCTCGACCCGGAAAAAATCCGGATTGGCTACCGCATCTCCGCCGATTGCACGGGTCAGCATATTCCGTCTCGGATGATGCTCTGCTTCTTCCTCTGTGATCGCACCCTGATGCAGAAGTTCGTTTACATAAGTATGATCCTCTGTCACACGGAAAAGTTCCCCGTCTCTGCACACATATGCGCGGCTGTCTCCGATATTGGTTATGTATCCGGTCTTTCCATCCACATAGGCAACCACCATGGTTGTCGCCATGCCGCGATTCTCCTCATGTCTGCGGGCCAGCGCATAAACCTCCGTATTCGCGGCTGTCAGGCATTTTAAGAAATATTCTTTCAGCGCCTTTTCGCCTTTGTCTTTTACGGTACTCACCGGATGCCGGCGAATATACTCCGCTACCACCGCCACCGCTGTCCTTGACGCAATTTCCCCTGCGTTATTCCCGCCAACACCATCCGCAATAATATAAACATTCTCGGACGGTACGATAAAGCAGGCGTCCTCATTATTGTCTCTTCTGATTCCCTTATCGCTTTTGAATCCTACCTGTATCATATTTGTTTTCCCTTACTCTGCTGCTCTTTTCCTAAATACCGTCTTTTCTCATGGTACAGATGAAGAATCCGTCTGTATCGTTCACATTCGGAAGGAGCTGAACCGCCTCTTCCTTTTTGAAATTCGGATGTTTTTTCAGAAATTCGGAAACAACGCGCTGATTTTCGTACGGATTGATCGTACAAGTGCTGTAAAGAATCCGTCCACCCGGTTTTACATATTCCGCGGAAGCGGACAGAATTTCATACTGCTTTCGCGGCAAAAGATCCATTTCTGCCGTGCGCTTCCTGTACTTAATTTCCGGCTTTCTTCTTACGACACCGAGTCCCGAGCACGGAACATCCACCAGCACCTTATCTGCCTTCTGTACGCGCTCCGAATCCGTCTTTGTCGAATCCCATGTTTTCGTCACGATGTTCCGAACTCCAAGACGCTTTGCCTCACTGTCGATGATCGCCAGTTTTCTTTTATAAATATCCGTCGCGAGAATAGTTCCGGTGTTATTCATCCGCTCTGCGATCGCAAGCGTTTTCCCTCCGGGCGCCGCACAGACATCCATGACCGTATCTCCCTGCTTCGGGTCCAGCATAACAGCCGCCAGCATCGAGGCCTCGTCCTGCACAGAGAACAGTCCGGCCTTATAAAGATCCGTTTCCAAAAGGCCGCTGCCCTTTACCCGACGCGCATTTTCACAGATATGTCCAAGCTCTACTTCGAACCCTTTCGCCGTCAATGCCGCGATTAAATCTTTTTTCATGACTTTCAGCCAGTTCAGCCGGATTGTCGTACTCGGCGTACGGTTCCCCGCCTTGAGCAATTCTTCCACAAAATCCATGCTGTACTGCTCTTTCCACAGCTCTATGATCCAAGGTTCATAGGAATATTTGAGCGACAGATAACGGATCTCATCCTCACTCCGTTCCGGAAGAGCGATACTGTATTTTCGTTTGAGATAGGAGCGGAGCACCGCATTGACAAATCCGTCCCGCCCCCGAGCATATCGCTTGGCCAAGCTTACGCACTCATTCACCGCGGCATATTCCGGGACCGAATCCATAAAACGCAGCTGGTAAATACCCATCCTCAGAATGGTCAGATCGGCCGTCTTCACCTTGTCCACTCCCGATGGAACGAGCTGTCCGATGATATGATCCAGGAGCATCTTATTCTCCAGTACACCGTATGTAAGCTCCCGGACAAATGCCGGAGAACCCGGATGGCTGCACTTAATGTGATGATTCAGTGCGATATTGGAGTAGGACTTTTTGTTTTCCACATCGTATAAGGCAAAGAAAGCGGTTTTTCTATTGACATCCATTTAATCATCCCTCCTCAAAGCGAGTATCCGAAGCAAGTTTGCGACCGCCATCGCAAGAGCCGCTACATAAGTCATAGCAGCCGCCGACAGAACCTTTTTGGCACCGGCGGTTTCTTCCGGAAAGACAATGCCGAGCGCCGTAAGCTGCTGAATCGCGCGCGAGCTCGCATTAAACTCTACCGGCAGGGTAATCGTATGAAAGACGATGACGCCTAAAAAGAAAAGAACTCCGATATTAAAAATCAAATTTCCGGTCTGCGACCCGATCACAAGACCGATCACCAGGAGCGGCCATGCCAAAAACGATGCTGCGTTCACAAGCGGCACGATTGCGTTCCGGATCAAAAGCGGTGCGTAATTTTTGCTTTTTTGGATCGCGTGTCCGGATTCGTGCGCCGCAATGCTGACGGAGGCGATGGACGGTGTGCTGTATACTTCCTGCGAAAGCCGCATCACCTTCTTGGCCGGATCATAATGGTCGCTGAGCTTTCCTCTCGTGATCTCAATCGGTACATCCGAAAGCCCGTTCGCGTCCAAAATCATCCGCGCAGCCTGCGCACCTGTAAGATTCTTTCGATTCCGCACTCTGCTGTACCGGCTGTACGCCGAATTCACTTTTGCCTGTGCGAAAAACGCGAACAGGATCGCCGGCAGCAAAATAATATAAGTTGGATCATAGTAATAAAAAGGCATTGTTATTCCCCCAATCTTTTCCCTGAATCCAGTTTTCTTCCCCTGACATAATCCGCAGCACGCATACGCTTCCGACCGGCTGCCTGTACTTCCAAGATGCGAAGAATGCGTCCGCCTGCTGCGACATCAATACCATTTTCCCCTGCGGAGAGGACCGTTCCGGGTGCCGCTTCCGACGCTCCATCCGGCACATCCGCCGCAAAAATTTTAAATAATTCTCCGTCCAGCAGGGTATAAGCCCCCGGCCACGGTAAAGTTCCCCGTATCCGACGTTCGATCTCCTCCGGGCTTTTTTCAAAATCAATTTTCCCGTCCTCTTTGGAAAGCATCGGCGCGTAGCTTGCCAGCCGATCATCCTGCGCTTCCCTCTGATTCGTTCCGTTCTCGATTGCCGGAAGGGTATCCAGCAGAAGTTCCGCTCCCGTCGCGGCAAGCTCCCTCAAAAGCTCTTCGGAAGTCTTTCGCCCGATCGGTGTCTCTGCCTTTGCGATCATATCCCCGGTATCCAGTCCTTCGGCCATATACATCAGTGTCACACCGGTCACGTCATCGCCTTCCATAATCGCCCGCTGCACCGGAGCCGCCCCGCGCCAGCGTGGAAGCAGGGAACCGTGAACATTGATACACCCGAGACGCGGAAGCGAGAGAATCGAAGACGGCAGGATCTTTCCGTACGCGGCCACGACAATCAAATCCGGTGCATATTCGCGGAGAGTATTCAAGAACTCCTCGTTTTCACGAATGGAAGCGGGCTGCAGTACCGGAATGCCGTGCCTCTCCGCTTCTTCCCGAACCGGCGTCGGCAGGATTTTCTTTCCCCGATTCTTCGCCTTGTCCGGCTGCGAAACGGCAAATCCGATCTCGTGTCCGCTTTCCGCCAGCTTCGCCAAAATCGTCGCGGCGAACTCCGGCGTACCCATAAATACAATCCTCATTCTTCGTCGAATTCCTCCCCGTCATAATCGATCCTGTGAATATCCTGCGCCTTATCAATATAGAGGATTCCGTCCAGATGATCATTTTCATGCAGCATGACTCTGGCGTCAAATCCATGAAATTCCAAGGTCTGCTCTTCTCCGGAAAGACCCGTCGCGCGTATCCTTAAGAAGGTCGGACGCTGCACCGTGCCGGCATATCCCGGCACGGACAGGCAGCCTTCCTCCCCGTCTTCACTGCCTTCTGTTTCTAAGATTTCCGGATTGATCATGTAATAAACACGCCCCGGCTCCGGCTCCGCCACAAACATCCGCCGCATAATTCCAACCTGCGGAGCCGCGATTCCTACCCCCTGCGCGTCCCGCATGGTTTCCAGCATATCCCCCAGAATTTCGCGGATCCGTCCATCCACGGATTCCACCGGGCGACACTTTTTCCGCAAAATCGGGTCCCCTTCAATCACAATATTTCTTAACGCCATTTGTATCACTCCTTATTTTATCCGTTCACTTTTCTTCAGATTCTTTCTTTCGAATTCTTTTCTCTCAAAGAAAGCTGTACGGGTTGATGTCAATCGATATCGTACACTTATTTTTCGGATCGGCAAGCAGTCTCTGCTGCACCGCCGCAATCCTCGCGGTATCCTCCGCGCGTCTGCCGCGAGGGCATTTCAAAACCAAATAATACCGATATTTGCCGGAAACCTTTCCGATAGGTGCCGGTTTCCGTCCCAGTAGATCTCCGCCGCGCGGCCCGAGACACTCCCTCAGCAGCCGTTCGGCTCGCTCTGCTCCCTGCTCGGCAGCCGCCTCCTCCGTAGCGGACACCATGATCTGAATCAGATCGGAATACGGCGGGTATCCGAGCATCTTCCGAAGCCGGATCTCGGTCCGGTAAAAAGCTTCATAATCCTGCGCCGCGGCAGCCCGCACCGCATAATGTTCCGGTGCATAGGTTTGAATAATCACTCTTCCCTGCTCGTCTCCGCGACCGGCGCGGCCCGCCGCCTGCGTAATCAGCTGGAATGTTTTTTCCGCGGATCGAAAATCCGGAATATTTAAGGTAAAATCCGCAGACAGAATGCCCACCAGGGCAACATTCCGAAAATCAAGCCCCTTTGCAACCAGCTGCGTCCCGATCAGAAGATTCGTCCTGCCCTTTCGAAACGCCGAAAGGATTCGTTCCGTACTCCCTTTCCTCTTTGCGGTATCCAGATCCAGCCGTGCGATCGCCGCCTGCGGAAAGAACTTTTGGCATTCTTCCTCTAATTTTTCCGTTCCGGTCCCAAAATACCGGATATACCGGCTTCCGCATTCCGGACAAGTCGAAGGAACCGGTTCCTTGCGCCCGCAGTAGTGGCACACCGCTGCATTCTCTTCTTTATGATACACCATCGAAATCCCGCATTCCGGGCATTTCATGACGAAACCACAGCTTCGACAAGATAAGAAGGTAGAATACCCGCGCCGGTTCAGCAGCAGGATCGCCTGTTTCCCGCTGTCCAGCGTGCTCCGGATACCGTCATAAAGTCTGCCGCTGAAAACCGTCTTATTTCCTTTCGCAAGCTCTCTGCGCATATCTACGGTCTCCATCTTTGGAAGCGCCACTTTATTATAGCGCTCTTTCATGGTGATTTTATGATAGATTCCTTCCTGTGCCCGCTCGTATGTAGCTATAGCCGGTGTTGCACTGCCGGCAAGTACGACGCCGCCGAACACCTTTGCCCGTTTGATCGCAATGTCAATCGTCTCGTATTTGGGCGCCTTATCGGATTTATAGGTACCCTCATGTTCCTCATCCAGAATGATGAGTCCGATCCCGGTAAGCGGCGCAAATACCGCCGAGCGCGCACCGATCACGATCCGAACATCGCCCCGACGGATTCTCTGCCACTCATCATACCGTTCCCCCGGTCCGAGTTTACTATGCAGAACCGCAATATTTTCTGCGCCGAAGCGTCCGAAAAAACGATCGATCATCTGCCCCGTAAGAGAAATTTCCGGCACCAGCATGATCACCGTACGCTCCTGCTCCAAACAAATTTCCGCCAGGCGCATGTAAACTTCCGTTTTCCCGCTCCCGGTCACGCCATGCAGCAGAAACAGTTCGTGCTTTTTCCTTTGAAGCGCCGGCAGGATCTCCTGCATGGCCTTTCGCTGCTCTTCCGTCAAGGAATCCACCGAGTCCGCTTCCCCGGGATTCTGCGCATACGGCGGGGTTCTGCGCTTTCCGTTTTTCAACGCGCTGCCCGCCGGAACAAAACATTTTACTGCCTCAATCGTACGGCAGAGATAACGCCGTGTCATGAAAAGCACGGTTTCCCGCATTTCTTCGCTGAGGCAGATTTCCGGATCCCAGGATTCGATCGTTTTCAGGGTTCGAAAATTCCCATCCGGAGGTTCTTCCTGAATCCGAAAAACATACGCATCGTAAAGCCGGTCTCCTTTTCCGAAAGGAACCGTAACTGTCTGCCCCTCGCGTACTTCGTCAACAAGGCAGGCGTAGGTGAAGAAGCTGTCCGTC
>CAKQWL010000229.1 GCA_934278965.1 uncultured Clostridia bacterium
ACACATCTTGAGATACCCAACAATATCTTTAACTAAGGGAAACTGGACTTGGATGTCCGGATCTTTCCCTGATTCCGGAATTGGCAAAGACCTTTGAGATTGACCCGTCCTCTCTTCTGAAGGGCGAGCTTCTCCTCAACCCATCCATTGCCGGAAATATGAAAAAAACGATTTTTTACATTTGTCCAAACTGCGGGAATATCTTTACAGCGCTTACCGCCTCTGAAATTTCCTGCTGCGGGAAGAAGATCCGCCCGCTTCAAGCCGAAAAAGCCCCCGAGCAAGCCCGGCTTTCTGTTGAACAAATCGAAAACGATTATTACCTTACTTCGGAGCACCCTATGACACGCGACCACTTCATTTCCTTTGTCGCCCTGCTGACCGGAGATACCGTGCTCTTTCGAAAACTGTATCCGGAATGGGATTTCCAGGTCCGCCTCCCTCGGATCGCGCACGGCAGACTTCTCTGGTACTGCTCCCGACACGGACTATTTTGGCAGGAGGTGTAACCCCCTTACAGGAATCCTGCTTTATACTGGCAAAACCCCTTGTTTTTTGCTATAATAGCTGTTGTTCTACGAAATCCAACAAAAAACAAAAAGGGGGGTAGTACTATGAAAAAATTTCGAACTGTTTCATCACTTATTCTAATGCTCCTTGCCGCGGCCGTCGGCTTTTTGGCCGGTGCTTTTGCGGATGACAATCCGAGCGGCGGTGCCGTTTTATTTGCTCTGATTACCGGAATTTCCTGTATAATCTACACACTGGACAATCCGGACAAATAAAAATTCAGACCGTTCATTCTGAAAAACCCCTGCCGATCGTTTGGACCCGGCAGGGGTTTTCTTTTGCATTCCATTGCATCTCAATTCTATAGGTTCTATAGCTTCTATAGGTGTATGGATGCGGCCGCACGGCGCACAAGCGCAGTCTTATTCCGCTTTACTCATCTTCGCTCATTCGTTTATAAGCCGCTTTTTTTCGGGCCTTATAAACCTCCTTGCCGATCACAATCGCCGCAATCGCAAGTACCGGAGGAAGACCCCATTTTACGAACGGATCCCCCTTCGCCATCACCTCGGTCCAAAGCTGATCCATCAGAAGGTTCGTTTCTTCCGAGAGATGGATAAACTGCTCGGAATTCTCGATCACTTCCTGCGGGGGATAGATTGCCTCATTCTGCTGTGTTTCCTCGTCCAAAAGCTCATAAGCTGCAAGGTTCGGCGTCGCATAACCGATAAACTCCGCATTTTCCGCCGCAACATCCGGCTCGTTCAAAAAGTTGATAAACATCTCCGCGGCCTCTTTTTGCGGTGCATTTTTCGGAATACATGCCGCGTCAATGAACAGGTTTGTTCCCTCTTCCGGGAATGCCACCGCGATATCTTCATTATACGGCATCATCAGCGTCGCATCGCCGGCATAATACGGCGCAATCGCCGCTTCATTATTTTCCATCTTATCAAAGATCTGGTCCATCACATACGCCTGCACCAGCGGTTTTTGTTCGATCAAAAGCTCCGTCGCCTCACGCAGTTCCTCTGCATCCTCCGTATGCATCGAGTATCCGAGTTTCTTGCAGGCGATCGCAAAAGCATCTCTGGAATTACTGAACATCAAAATCTGCCCCGTATACTGTTCATCCCAGAGAATGTCCCAACTTGTCGGCACCTCATCGACCAGTTTCGTATTGTAGATAATGCCGACGGTATTCCAGCAATACGGGATACTGTATCGCGATCCCGGATCATACTCCGGATCAATAAAGCGCTCGTCGATATAACTGAAATTCGGAATATTATCGAGATTCAGCGGCGCCAGCATGTCCTCCGCAATCATTCTGGCGACCATGTAATCCGACGGAAAAATCACATCATAGCTCGTTCCGCCGCTCTTAATCTTGGCGTACAGCTCTTCATTCGTCGCAAAGTTGGTATAATACACGGTAATCCCTGTCAGCTTCTTAAACTCCGCACAGATATCAATCAGGTCGTCACTTCCGTCTGACAGATACTCTCCCCAGTTATACACGCTGATCGACAGACCCTGATCCCGAAAACGCCCATAGTATGCTTCATCATACGGTCCGTAAGCGCTTTCTTCGGAATCATTATCCGCGAACGCGGCCGTTCCCGGCACCATCGCCGCCATCAAAAGCACCGCAAGTACAAGCAAACAAATTCCCTTGCGGCTTCTCCCTCTCTTACTCATCCAGAAGCGCCTCCTTCCTCTGCATCTGCTTCTCTTTCCGGGCATCCCGAACATTGATCAGGATCAGGATCAAAAGCACAACAACGAAGAGAATCGCTGAGAGCGCATTGATTTCCGGGCTGACTCTCCGCCTTGTCATGGAATAAATCAAAATCGGAAGCGTCTGATATTTGTCTCCGCTGACAAAATAGCTGACATTAAAGTCATCCAGCGAAAAGGTCAGTGCCATTAAAAAACCCGTCACGATTCCCGGCATGATCTCCGGAAGCATGACCTTGCGGAACGCCATTGCCGGCGTACACCCCAGATCCATCGCCGCATCAAACAGATACCGATCCATTTGACGGAGCTTCGGCATTACGGACAGGATCACATAAGGAAGATTAAAGGTAATATGCGCGATGATCAGCGTCACCATCCCGGACTCTACCCTCAAAAGCACAAACAGCAGCATCAGGGAAACGCCCATGACGATCTCCGGACTGACCACCGGAACATAGGTGAAATTCATCACCGCGGTCTGAGTTCTCCTGCGCATCGCCCGAATTCCGATTGCCGCGAGTGTGCCGATCAAGGTTGCTAAAACGGCCGAAACCAGCGCGACAAAAAGGGTCACGAAAAGGGCGCTCAAAATCGAATCGTTATGAATCAGCTCCCGATACCAGTGAAGGCTGAAGCCGGCCCAGCCGCTTCTGCTCTTGCTGCGGTTAAACGAATAAGCAATCAGCACCAGAATCGGAGCGTAAAGAAACAGCATTACCAGCGCGATATACAGGCCGGAATACCACTTTGAGGTTGACTTTCGGTTTCTTCTCATAGCAGCAGTCCCTCCTTTTCCTCCGTATCCTGAAAGAGGTTCGTGATCGCCATACAGCCGAGAATGATCAGCATCAGCACCATCGAAATCGCCGCCCCGAGGTTCGGATTATAGGCATTTCCGAGAAACTGCATTTCGATCAGGTCGCCGATCATCATAAAAGAGCCGCCGCCCAGCATTCTGGAAATGACGAAAGTCGATACAGACGGTACAAACACCATAATAATCCCGGTTGTCACACCCGGCATGGAAAGCGGCAGGATCACATGCCGCATCGTATCCGCCGCGCCGCAGCCAAGATCCGCCGCAGCCTCTGTCAGCGAATGGTCAATCTTCACCATTACGGAGTAAAGCGGCAAAATCATGAACGGTAAATAATTATAGACCATTCCGAGAACAACCGCGCCCAGTGTATTGATCATATCAAACGGCCCAAGTCCGAAAAGCCCGAAGAACTGATTGATCAGTCCGTTGTTTTCGAGTAGCGTCATCCAGGCATAGGTACGCAGCAAAAAATTCATCCACATCGGCAGCATGATCAGCATGA
>CAKQWL010000230.1 GCA_934278965.1 uncultured Clostridia bacterium
GCGATGGATGAATCCTCTGCTTATCTCGGGGAATGCGCGCTGGTGCCGTATCGCTCGCCGATTTCCGATCTCGGAATCACTTTTTACAATACCTTGTTTGATGAAAATGCGGCATGTCATCTGGCTCTTGGAATGGGATTTACAAACTGTATCCGGGATTATGAGAAGTATACTCTGGAGGAATGCCGGGCGAAGGGGATCAACGATTCGATTCTCCATGAGGATTTTATGATCGGCACCAAAGATCTTTCCATTATCGGAAGGACAAAGGATGGAAGGGAAGTCGAAATCTTCCGCGACGGAGGATGGGCGTTTTAGAAAAGAACAAAGGGTGATTGGCAGCAATCACCCTTTTGAATTACAGCGATTTTTTTACAGAAGTCTTTGGTAGTCTTTTGTGTCAGGATAAAATCCGGCGCAGCATCCGTCCGAGGATTTTCTCTCCCGCCAGACAGGCCAAAATCACGAACCAGAAATGAATCTGGATCAAAAATACAAGCCAGTCGGTGGCCGCCGCGCGGGGAATGTAGAACAGGTTTGAGAGAAGCGACAGCATCAAGGTCCGCATAAACCAGCCTTTCTTCATGGCATCTATGCAGTATATCAGGAAAATACCCAGAATAAAGCTGTATACGGCAATGCCGATAAATCCGTAATCTGCAAACAGTTCAAGAAGATAGGAGGAGCCTAAACCATGGCCTTCCAGATATCCCGGATGAGCGACAAAGGCGAGCGGCTCGCCCAGTTTGTGGCTCCGGGCCGCAAGCTCGGCGCAGTTGCCTACCGGAAGCGGATCTGTGCCGAACAGAGAGAGCCCGATTCGACCGTACAGGATTTGGTCAATGAACGGACCGAAAGTAAAATTCCGATCCGCACCGGGGAGATGAGGAAGGGCGGCGTGACCGACGCACAGCGTCCGAAAAGAGACGCCTTGCTTATGAAACAGATCGACGACAATATTCACAACAACATCGTTACCGGCAGAGGCACCGTCACGCAGGTAATTCATGACGGAAAGACCGATACAGGCGACGGGGAGCATCGTAATAATGGCCCCGGTTTCCAAGCGGCCCAGCCAGCGTTTTTCATCCCCCAGATAATCCCGGATGCAGTAATAGAGGAAGATGAATAAGGCGTTCAGCACAATCAGCTTTCGCTGTCCGAACATCAGCGAGGGCACCGCGGACAGCAGATAAAGAGCTAAAACCGGGAAGGCCCACTTCTTTTTTGGAAGTGTGGCCAGAAAGGCGCACAGCGCATAAGGCATACAGTAGCCGGCCGTGCGAATCCAAAATGGATAAGCAGCATCGTAAGAAAGATAATACTCGGCATAAGCTCTGTCCTGCATAAAAATCAGCTTATCCAATTCGCCGTACAGGAAACAGCTCATACTGGCTGCATACAAGCAGAACGACGCTATTTGCAGAGTGCACCTGTCGGGAACGCTTTGATTGCCGCTGTTTGTCAGCGGCAATCGGATTGACGGGTTCGCCGGAGCTTTCCTGCGCGCCGTAAACACATACAAATATAGCATGGCACCCAAGTAGAGCATCAGCAAACTGAGCGCCACAGAGCGAAGGGCAAAGAAAATATCTTCCTGCCCGTATTCCTCCCACCAGGGGGTACCGATCAAACAGTCGATTAGAGGCCGGCAGCTCAAGAACACAAAGAGGATCAGGCTGAAAAGCAGCAGAATCAGTCTTCTGTGCAGGTCCGCGGCACAAAAAACGATCACACAGGCGTAGATACAGAGATTCCCGAACACCAGCATGTTATAGTTCAGCATTCCGGAGCCCAGCGCGTGTAAGATCCCGGCACAGATAAGAAACGCCAGCTGGATTCCCAAGAGAACAGCGCCTTTTCGAGAAGGTCCGTTTGGGATCTGCGCGGGAGAATAAAATTTTATTTGCGATGTGTACATAAGGGCTCTTTTCCTAAGCTCGAAGGTTTCGGGTATTCACCTCAACGCGTTTGTTGTGCAGCAGCAGTAAAAGCCGGTAGCACGGAACTCCCAGTTTCAGGGCAAGGACCGATACGCGGCGGGTAAGATGAAAATACGGACAAACGAGGATTTCCTTCCAATGTTCCCGCAGGTCCGATACAGTCTGTCGAAACAGCGGGTTTTCTTCCATCTCCGGGGACATCAGCATTTTGTCCAGCAGAAGGAACTGGGACCAGCGGCAGCGAAAAACGGCAATATCCTCCAGCGCGGGCCAATGCTCGCGAACCTGCGCCAGGACATATTGATGAGCCTCGATATGCATCAGGTCGTCCGCGGAAAAAGGGGAAGAACAGATGCTGGAAGATCGGTGCCAGTAGTGGTACATGGGTCTGTCGATGAGCACGACGCGTTCGGCCAAAAGGAGAAGACCGGGCATATACAGAACATCCTCGTAGGTTTTGCCTTTGCGGAAACGATGACTCTCACAAAGATCCCGATGGATCAATTTGGTACATACGGAGTAATTGCTTCGTTTCCCCCGCAAAATATCCCGCATTGCTTCCTGCGGAGACAGGAGATAAATCCTGCCGCTGTGTTTTTTGACTTCACGCGTTTTGAAATGATCGGCGATCGTACAGGCTGCGATTTTCGTTTTGTATTTCAGGACCAGCCCGTAAAGCGTTTCCAGCATGTCCGCATCGATATAATCATCGCTGTCCAAAAAAATCAGGTATTCTCCCTGAGCATGATCGATGCCGGTATTCCTGGCGTCGCCGATGCCGCCGTTTTCTTTGTGAATGACACGGATGCGGCCGTCTGTCAGGGTCAGCTCGTCGCACAGCTGCCCGCTGGAATCGGTGGAGCCGTCATCAATCAATAAGATTTCGATGTCCCGAAAGGTCTGAGATAGGACGGAGTCAACACATCGGGGCAGGAATGATTCTACGTTGTAGACCGGAATGATGACCGAAATTGCAGGACTCTTCATGTTACTTCTCCTTGATCGTAATCGCTTCACGCATTCGCTTCCACAAACCCCGCGCAGTGCCGAGGCCGTAGCTCACATGCATGAGCAGGAAGATGCCGGGCAGCAAAATGCTCACCGGGCCGATTTTACGGATTCCCGGCAGAGAAAAAAGCACGCAAAACAGTGCATACGCAATCCACATGAGAGCGGCGAGAGCAGGGAAACCGACAAAGGCCAGGAGCGTCGTGCATAGAATCCCCAGCACAAAAAAGAAAGGGATCAGATGATAAAGACTGATGCATCCCGGACAAACCAGCAGTGTGTATCCAATCCTGATGCCTTTTTCATACTTCTGCTTCAGCATTCTTCGAAGCGTATTCCGGGCATAATGCAGGGAGATGATCTCGGGGTCCAAGAGGATCCGATAACCGGATTTTCGAATCCGATAATGCATTTCATTGTCCTCTGTCCGCAGCAGGGATTCGTTCAAAAGTCCCGCCGTATCAAATACCTCGCGGCGGTAAGCGCCGTGAGAAACTGTTTTGACATATTGTTTTCGCGCGGAGCGGCGGCTGGTTCCCGCGGAACTGCCGAAAAGGGAGTTTTCCGCGAAAAGCAGAACCCTTTGCCAGAGACTGTCCGTATCGCAGATGCATCTGCAGACTCCGCCGGCGACGGACTCTCCCTGCTGAATGGCCCGCATGCTTTTCTCCGTGAAGTCAGAGGGAACGCGAGTATGGGCATCGAGACGAATAATAACATCTCCCGTGCTGAGAGCAATGGCTTCGTTCCAGCCGGCGGCCTGGATCACACGGGGATTGGTCCCGATCCGGATATCCCGAAATTCCGATTGGTACTTCCGGCGAAAATCTTCCATGAGAGGCAGGGTCCCATCACAGGAGCCGCTGTCGATCAATACGATTTCTGTATGCTTGCGGGAATAGGTCTGCCGAAGGAGATCCGCCAGCAGACCGGGAAGGTATTCCGCTTCATTCAGCGCGATCACACAAAGGGATACTGTATTTGTGGACAATTTGTTTCACCTCATTTGAAAAGAACCGTGTGCAGCGTCCGAAAAAGGGTACCGATATCACGGTGCAGACTGAATTTCAAAAGTTCCTCCAGATTATACTTCATTTTTTCAGGGAGTATTGTCTTAAGATAAACCTGTTCCGGGTTTTCGGCTCCATTCAGCAGCGCAGATTCGTCCCGAAACAGAAGACTGGCGCGGCTGGTAATACCGGCGGGCAGAAGCAGTGTAGCCATCATTTCGGGCGTGTACGCGGCCACATATTCCGGGACCTCCGGGCGGGTGCCGATAAAACTCATATTGCCCCGAAATACATCAATCAGCTGGCACAGTTCATCCAGGTGGAACCTGCGGAGATATTTTCCTGCTCTGGTGATACGAGGATCCTGTGCGGCGGTAATGGCGGGGCCGCGTTTCGGGGCATCCCATACCATCGTCCGAAATTTAAAAATCCGAAACGGCCTTCCGTATGATGTGATCCGTACTTGGCGAAAGAAGACAGGGCCGGGAGAGTCCAGTCGAATCACTATAGCCAAAAGCAGAAAAACGGGGCTCAGAATCAGGAGAAGAAAGGCAGATACCAGCAGGTCAAAACCCCGCTTTACAAAGAGGCTTGCTTTCTTCCCGGACAGAGCGTCATAATAGGGCCGTACCGCTTCGGAGCGCATAGCGGCCGGCAGTTTATCCCATTTTCTTATCATTTTAATACACAATACTTTCGAACAAGATCGGAAAACACCGAAATGATGTAGTCGACCTCCGCATCGGTCAGGAGCGTATGCAGAGGCAGTGTTATTTCGTTGCTGAAGAACGCGAAGGCATTCGGAAAATCTTCGATGCGGAAGCCCATGGTCCGGTATGCGGTCAGCATAGGCAGCGGGATATAGTGAACATTGCAGGAAATTCCCTGCTGTGCCATTTCGGTAAAGAGGGCATTCCTCTGCTCCTGCGTGATCTCCGGTACTCTGCAGATGTATAAATGTCCTGAAGATTGAGATTCCGCAGTTTCGTGCGGAAGACTGATAACTCCGAGAGGGAGAAAAGCCTCGTCGTAGCGGCGAATGATTTCCCTGCGGCGCGACAGCATTTCCGGATATCGCTGAAGCTGGGAAAGCCCGATTGCGGCAGCCAGATCGGTTAGATTGTGCTTGTACCACGGGTGTATAATATCATACGCCCAGGAACCGGTTTTAGCTTTATCTAAGGCGTCCGCTGTTTGACCATGAGAGCAGAGCAATCGAAGCTGCTGATAAACCGGGTCGCTGTCCATTCCCGGAATCTTGCGCCAAGTCAGCGCGCCGCCTTCCGCTGTCGTCAGGTTCTTTACCGCATGAAAGGAAAAAGAGGAAAAATCAGACAGGCTGCCTGTCGGAATCTCATGCCGGGAAGCGCCCAGCGAATGAGCGGTGTCCGCAGAGACGATAATCCGCCCAAAGGCTTCCTGGATCAGATTGGAGGGGCGAAAATAACGGCGCTTTTTTTCTATGATCTCATAAATCTTCTCGTAATGACAAGGGACTCCGGCCAGATCAACGGGGACAATGACTTTCGTATGTTCATTGATCGCGGCGGACATCTGTTCATAATCCATTTCAAAGGAATCCTTGGCACAATCCACCAACACCAGTTTGGCACCGACATGGCATACCACAGACGCTGTCGCTGTATAGGTATAAGCCGGAACAATCACCTCATCGCCGGGTCCGACACCCAGAAACCGAAGGACCATTTCCGCGCAGGCGGTCTGGGAATTCATGCAGACTGCGCGTTCGGTCCCGCACAGCCGGGCAATGCCTGCTTCCAGTTCCCGCGTGCGGGAACCGGTAGTGATCCAGCCGGAACGCAGGACCTCTTCGACTGCCTGGATTTCAGCTTCGGTAATATCCGGCGGCGAAAATGGAATCTTCATAAGTGATATCTCCCCTCCTTTTTATTTGGAAAATCTGTCAGAGACAGCAGCAAAAAGCGACCAAATAGATCGCTCCATAAGACCGACGTATGTAATGTATTGTAGCACAGCGCGAGAAAAATGGCAATGAAATGGGGCCGGATTCCCCTGTTTGTCCATCGGCGGCAAGACAGAGAAAATTTGACGAAATCGCCGCTTCACGGTATAATGATGAAACCAATAAAGAGAAGGGAATCCACCAATGGGGAATATCAAAATATCAGAGGAGGAAACCAGAAAGCTTCAGAGTGTCAGCCTTGAAATGGTGAAGTATTTTGACGCGCTGTGCCGGGAACATCGCTTAACCTATTTCTTGTGCGGGGGCTGCTGTATCGGTGCTGTCCGCAATCAGGGCTTTATCCCGTGGGATGACGATGTGGATGTGTTTATGCCGAGAGAGGATTATGGGCGTCTGAAGGCTGTGTGGAGGGATAATTCGAAGTATTCCATTCAGTTCGAAACGCGTGACCTCCATACTGCGAACCAGTTCGTTACCATCCATGACAATGAAACCACATTTATTGAAACATACAAGAAAGATTTGGACATCAACCACGGGGTGAAGCTGGATGTATTGCCCCTGGACGGCTGTCCGCAGGGATATAAGCGCAGATTTCAGAAACTGTGGGCGCTGTCCTACGCGCTGTTTATTGTCGGAAAAGCACCGGAAAATCATGGCAAAGTCGTATATGGGGCAGGGAAGCTGCTGCTTTTTCTTGTTTCTTCCAAACGCCTTCGGAGCAGAATATGGCGCCTGAGTGAAAAGCAGATGAGCAGATATCCTGTCGCCTCCTGCCAATATATAACAGAGCTTTGCTCCGGCCCGCGGTATATGCGGCTGGAATATCCTGCGGAGGTGTTTTCCGGGCAGAAGTATGTCCCTTTTGAGGACACCTTTCTTCCGATCCCGATCGGATATGATACTTATCTTACCATGGCGTTTGGGGATTATCTGACGCCGCCGCCGTTATCGCAAAGAGTGTGTCATCACGAATACGAGTGTCTGGATCTGGAGCATAGTTATCGGATTTATAAAGGGAAGCGCTATTGCACGGCCTTGACGGCGCCGCAGGGGCATCGCTGAGACGGCACTGTATAGACATTGCATGGATGGATTGGAATAAAATGAAAAAAATCAGCCTTTTTCAGGACGCAGCTGAAATGGGAAAGGAGACCTGTTGAGATGAATGTCGCTATAATCCTTGCCGGTGGTTCCGGTAATCGTATGGGTCTGGATATACCAAAACAATTTTACAGCATTCAGGGAAAGCCGATCCTGATCTACACGTTGGAAGGCTTTCAACGGCATCCGCAGATCGATGCGATCGAGGTTGTCTGCATTGACGGGTGGATCGATGCGGTGGACTCCTTTGCGAAACAGTATGGGATCAGTAAACTGAGGTGGATCGTGCCCGGGGGACAGACCTGCCAGGAATCGATCCGAAACGGGGTCCATTACCTGCGGGGAAAGGTCGATGCGGGGGATACGGTCATTATTCATGACGGGATTCGTCCTTTAGTAGAGCCCTCCGTGCTGACAGATGTTATCAGTAAATGTCAGGAGTATGGAAATGCGGTAACCTCCTTGCCGTATTACGAACAGATCTTTCTTGTCAACGAGGAGGATGAATCGGTATCGAGCCAATATATCCCGCGTGAAAGGCTGCGCCGTGTCTCGACACCGCAGGGCTATCGGTTTGCGCTGCTGGATCAAAAATATCAGGAAGCATTCGAAAAGGGAATCGGTATCCACGGATCCTCGTACACGAACACGATGATGGTGGAACTGGGAGTCACGCTGCATTTTGCCGCCGGCTCCGAAAAGAATATTAAATTGACGACCAAAGAAGATCTGGAATTGTTCAAAGCATACTTGAAGCTTGAATAAGGGGAATGCGTATGACCGATTTAGAAAAAGAAGAGATTGCTTCTGTCGCGGGACTTCCGTACGACTGGGAGAAGCTTAGGAACAAAACCGTTTTGATTTCCGGAGGAACCGGCTTTATCGGTTCGTTTTTATTGGATGTGCTTCGCTGCCGAAATGAAAAATACGGAGATGGGATTCACGCGGTATCCCTGTCCCGGAGAGGGGGCAACTCCGATGGTACCGTTTTATATCAAAAAGCGGATGTGACAAGCCCCATTTTATATTCTGGCTCGGCGGACTTCATTCTTCATCTTGCTTCCAATACGCATCCGCAGCAGTATGCCGAGGACCCCGTCGGAACGATTTTGACCAATATTCTCGGCTGTGAGCATCTGCTGCGACTTGCCGCGGAAAAGAACGCCCGCTTCCTGCTGGCGTCCAGTGTTGAAATTTACGGAGAAGGTACGGAATCGGCGATGGATGAGCAATATTGCGGTTTTCTCGACTGCAATCAGGCGCGGGCAGGGTACAATGAAGCAAAGCGAACTTGTGAATCACTCTGTCAATCCTATCGAAAGCAGTATGGGGTCGATTTTGTCACGGCGCGCCTTGCCCGCATTTTTGGAGCGGACAGAAAGAAAGATACGAAAGCGATGGCGCAGTTTATGGAGAAGGCGCTGGCCGGTGAGGATGTGATCCTGAAAAGCAAAGGACTGCAGCGGTATTCTTATTGCTACGCGGCCGATTGTGTAAGCGGGATCATGAAGATCCTGCTGGATGGGACGAGCGGTCAGGCGTATAACCTGTCTGAGGATGATGAAGGAATGACGCTTGCCGGATATGCCGAGCAAATCGCAGCGCTGGCAGGGAGAAAAGTCGTATACCGCATCGAAGAAGAAGAGGCAGTCTCGAAAGCGGTATATGCCCTGCTGAATACAGAGAAACTGAAAAGCATCGGTTGGAAACCGCTGTACAGCGTGAGCGAGGGACTGGAACGGACCTATCGAATCTACGCGGAGCGCAGGGGACTTTAACAAAAAACAGGCACTTTGTTTTGAGTGCCTGTTTTCTGTTTTCGCTTGGATTTTTTACCGGAGAAAATGCCGTAAAAACCGCAGAGCTTCCTCGCTGTACGGGTGGTAACGCGCACGGATATCCGGAAACGCGGGTGAGCCGGGGCGTTTCAGAATGCTTCGGCTGTGGGTGAAGGTATCAATGCTTTTCCTGCCGTGATATTGTCCCATCCCGGAATTTCCGACGCCGCCGAATCCCATGTACGGCGTAGCGAGATGAAGAATGGTATCGTTGATGCATCCGCCGCCGAAGGAAAGCTGATCCAGCACGCGTTTTTCGGCTGCGCGGTCTTTGGTAAAAAGATAAAGAGCCAGCGGCTTTGGCTTTCCGCGCACAAAAGCAATGGCATCGGCAAGACTCTCTACCTCCAAAAGAGGAAGAATCGGTCCGAAAATTTCTTCCTGCATGATCGAATCCTCATCGCGGACACCGTCGAGGACGGTCGGTTCGATAAAACGAGTCTTCGGGTCGATACGGCCGCCGAGGAGAACCCTAGGG
>CAKQWL010000231.1 GCA_934278965.1 uncultured Clostridia bacterium
CTCATATCTCACCTGCAAATGTGGTAGACAGCATCGATTGCCAGTCGAATCTGTTTTTTGGTATTAAAGGGGCCGAGAGACATCCGAACAGCACCGGTCTCCCAGGTGCCGATCGTCTTGTGCGCGAGCCCGGCACAGTGAAAACCGCCGCGCACGGCAATCCCGTATTCGGAAGAAAGACGATCGGAGACTTCTTCACAACTGATACGCACCGTGCCGTCCGGGGAAACCGCGTTAAAGGTCACAACGGCGGTCTTGCACGGGCGGGACCTTCCGTTTTCCGCAGGGATGCTGCATCTCGAAGGACCGTAAACCTGGACGCCGGGCATATCCAGAAGCGCGTTATGCAGCTCGGATGTCAGTTCTTCCTCGTGCGCTTGGATCTGCGCTACGCCGAGACGGCGGACAAAGTCCGCAGAATATCCAAGGCCAATAATGCCCGGCGCGTTTACAGTACCGGATTCGAATCCTTCCGGAAATTCGAGCGGCTGCCGCCGGTCCTTGCTGGCGGTTCCGGTGCCGCCCTCTGTCAGGGGATAAATATCGACCCCTTCGCGCACATAAAGTGCGCCGGTGCCGAGCGGCCCGAGAAGTCCCTTGTGACCCGGAACGGCCAACAGATCCAGCGCCATGTCATTTACATCGATCGGAACGCTTCCCGCGCTTTGCGCACCGTCCGCCAGAAATAGGATTCGGCGGCCGCGCGGTCGTGTGCGGTTGAGTTCCCGGATCGCGCGGCCAAGTTCGGCGATCGGCTGCAATGTTCCGGTTACATTGGAAGCATGTGTACAGACGACAAGCTTCGTATTTTCACGAATCGCACTGAGAACATCCTCTGCGGAAACGCGGCCGTCTGCTGCACACGGAACGATCGTATGGGTTATGCCGGATGCGGTCAGTGCCTGAAGCGGGCGCAGAACGGAATTGTGCTCCATGGCGGTTGTGACGGCGTGATCTCCTTCGCAGAGAACGCCTTTGATCGCGGTATTCAACGCACCGGTTGTATTCAATGTGAAAATCAGGCGTTCCGGCTTGTCAATGCCAAACAGGGAAGCGACTGCTTTTCGTGCGCGATAGACCTCTTCTCCGGTTTTGAGAGACATCGGGTGCCCTGAGCGTCCCGGATTGCCGCAATAGGTTTTCATGCATCGCACCATCTCCTCGACCATTCCGGGCGGCTTCGGAAACGAGGTTGCACCGTTGTCCAAATAAATCATTCCCACTCTATTCCTCCTATGCGATATGCTGCTGTTTTTGATCTTTCGGTATCTTATGCATTGTATGCAGCACATATGCGGATATGCGGGGATATCCGGGCAAACAAAAAAATATCCGCTTCGGCAGAGCGAAATCGGATATTTTTTTGCCCGGCGGTCTGGCGGGCCGGGGATCTGGTAGTTTGATGATCGAACCGTTCGATCGTCCGGCGGGCCGGCAGCGCTTCGGATAGTCCGAGGGTTCGGCGGCCTCTCCGATGGGGTCAATGAGCTCTCAGCAGAGGCGGTTCCGATGTTTGTTGCTGAGTGGTTTGGAGACCTCTCCGATGTGTCAATGAGCACCCGCGCAGCCGCATTCCCGATTATAATCCCGGTCAAAGGTGATGACCGCAAAGTAAGAGGGGTCTTCTTGCTGCAGGCACTTTCGGACCATGTCACGAAGTTCGTCCTCGGTGAAAGCACAGTCGTATGCCAGGACGATATCAAAGATGATGTTGGTATGCGTCGGACCCGGTACGATACGAAAGTCATGAATCCCAAGCACGCCGACGACTTGAGAAAGGCGAAGGGTGATCACTTCCCGCAGGTGCGATAAGAGAGGATCGTTTGTTTTGATCGGATCCATGTGCGCTACCAGCTCCACCCGGAGTTTTTCGGAGACCTCCCGTTCGATATTATCAATCATATCGTGAAGCACCATAATGTCGCCGTCCGCATCAACTTCGATATGAACAGACGCGAAGATTTTCCCCGGGCCATAGTTGTGGACGATCAGATCATGGATCCCGAGCACGCCTTCAAAGGAAAGCGCCAAGTCCGAAATGCTGCGTACCAACTCGGCGGAAGGGGCTTCTCCAAGGAGAGGGCTGACCGTTTCGCGTACCAGCGAAACGCCGGACCAGATGATAAACAGTGCTACCAGGCATCCCATATATCCGTCAAGCTGCCAGCCTGAAACTTTCGTTATAATGACAGAGAGAAGGACCGCGGCCGTTGAAATCACATCGTTTCGACTGTCCGTTCCGGAGGCGATCAGGGCGAGAGAATCAATTCTCCGGCCCAATTTGATATAAAACATCGCCTGCCAAATCTTCACCAGAATAGCGCCTGCCAAAACCAAAATCGTTATCGCATTGATGACTGTTTCGTCCGGCGCGAGAATTTTTTCGACGGATGAGGTAAAAAGCTTTCCGCCGACAACAATGATCAAAATAGAAACAAAAAGTCCCGAAAGATACTCGATTCGGGCATGTCCGTAAGGATGATCCCGGTCCTCCGGTGCCGATGCCAGCTTAAAGCCGATCAGAGTGATCAGTGACGAGGAAGCATCGGAAAGATTGTTGATCCCGTCCGCAACGATCGCGATACTGCCGGATAAAATGCCGATCGCGATTTTTGCAAGACAAAGGAATGCGTTCGAAAAAATCCCGACAGCCCCGGCCAGCTTTCCGTAAGCCTCCCGCACTTTCGGGTCCTTCACTTCCTCATAATTTTTTACAAAGAACTTAAGCAGCAGCGCCGTCCTAATCTGAACCTCTTGTTTTTTCGATGATTTTCTATTTCTTCCGCTATTTTTCCGGAGGCTCCGCATTCTCCGGATTATCGGAATCAGCAGCAGCGTCTGAATCGACGCTGCCGTTCGGAGCTTTCCCGCCATCGGCGGCGCGGTCCTGTTTTTCCTGCGCGAGTGCTTCCCGTAGCCCCTGCACCAGCTGATCCGCGCAGGAAGTTGCCCGAAGTCCGCAGGTGTTTCCCTCGAGCTTCTCGCTCACATCTTCGACAGACATTCCCTGTACCAGCTTGGAAATAGC
>CAKQWL010000232.1 GCA_934278965.1 uncultured Clostridia bacterium
CGGCGCAGATTGGGATTGCTTGAAAGATGATCGTGAGCGGAAAGTCTGCCGATCAGCTCCGAAATTTCTGCAACGTCATCAATGAGTTTGTTCGTAATTTGAAAAGGCGGCTGTTTGTTTTTCATGAGTACCTCATTGCGTAGTTTTATTGTCCATATTATAGCATGCATCGCTCATTCCATTAATCAAAATTTCAGTGTAAGTGAGCGATGCCCTCAAAACTGCATCCTTTAGGGTGCGAAAGCCTCTGTTTTTTCCTCTCAGGCCGCCGCAAGCAGGTGGGTGTGGGTGTTTCCTATGGAACACATTCGGGAGGCAAAACGGAGGCTTTTTTCATGGGAATCGACACTTTTCAAAAACAGGAAAAAGAGAACATTTTTCTCAGAAAGATTTTCAGATTCTTTCCTTGGTGCCTTTTGAAATGCTTTCCATTCGTAATTTAATTCCTGTAAAAATAAAAATCACATACATCGCTGCCGCGGCCTATCGTTCCTTGCCGCTCGAAGGCGATGCCGTACATATCCCCGTAGACACGGTCATCGCTCAGGCAGAAAGTACCTGTCAGTTCCTTGCAGCCCAGCATTTCGCAATACTTCGCATAGGGGCATTGCAGAACATCGACACGGTAATGCCGGTTGTCGGATTGAATCTCTTCAAATTTGAATCCTGCATCTCCGTTGAACATCGTACCACCCATCTTGTGGAAAATCTTAAAGAAGAGAGGCCGAACAAACGGGAGCTTCGTTGCAGCATGCAGGCGTTTCCGATCCGGCTCCACGCCGATCCTTACCGATTCTTCTATCAGGGCTATGGCTTCTTCCTGCGGGATATATCGGATCATCTGCAGATAAATTGCCGCCCGAGGGAAGATCATCCGCTCCGTATGTATCTTTTCCTTTTTCGAAAGCCCTTTATATTGATCACACAATTCGTTGCAGAGGTTTACCGCGTCATTGACCAGAGCGTCCGTCTGCTCCTCGCCGAGCTTCTTTTTCAGTTCGCCCAGGAGATAAGCGAAGCCGCCAAGCTTTTCATAATATCTTTTATCGACCATAGTTCTATTCCCCTCCGCATTGGCAAATTCCAGTTTACGCCCCCAGTATACCATACTATGCGAAGAAATGAACGCCCCCATACAAAAAATCCCATGCCCGGCACCCTTGCAGCGCGGACATGGGACTTGTTGCTTATTCGATTCATAAATGCGCCAGATGCAGGGCGAACCACGCGATGACCCCGGCGATAGCGCCCGCCGCGGCGTAGAGCGGCGCGCGCAGCCGGGAAAAGAGGCTGCCGGTCGTGCGTTTGCCGCCGCCGAGATAGCCTTCCGCCGCGGCGCGCGCCTGGCGCAGCACGTCCTTTTCGCTCACGCCGGACTGCCCGGCATAATCCTCGCGGATGATGAATATGGCCTGCTCGAATACCTTCGGGTCGGGCGATTTTACGACGATGACTCTTTTGGAGATTCCTTTGACCACGGGGAAATCTTCCTCCTCCCGGCAGCGGTTCTTCTCCAAGCATAACCGGTTTTTGCCATCCTTATTCGGTTTTCGCCGCACTTTTCCGAATCGCAGCCAGCCGCGGCGCAGCCGTTCTCTTCCGCTCATTTGCGTTCCTCCAGCCGGATGGCGAGGACGGTCATGTCGTCCTTATACCCATAGCGCTCGCCCGCCTCATGCACAACGCTGCGGGCCAGGGCACGCATATCTGTGC
>CAKQWL010000233.1 GCA_934278965.1 uncultured Clostridia bacterium
CAATCAGCTCATCTGTTATTTTATCCTCGTAACAGTACATCAATCGAATCCAACGAATTCCGTCAATCCGGCAAAGCTTCGACAGCAGTTCCGCAAGCAGCGTCTTACCGCAAAGATCGATCCCGTAACAGGAGATGTCCTGCGCAATGCGGATCAGCTCCTTTGTTCCGGCATCGGCAAGCTGCCGTGCTTCTGTCAGAATCTCCTCCATATTACGGCTGCGGTATGCGCCTCGAATATACGGAATAATACAGTATGTGCAGTAATTGTCACAGCCTTCGGCAATTTTAATCGTAGCCGTGTAAGGTTTTGCAGCCACTTTTCGAAGGGCGGGATCGTTAAAATCACAGTATTTCTCCCGAAAACTCTTCTCTTGTTTTCCTTTCCGCGCATTGTCGAGAAGCGCGGGAAGTCTGTCGTAGTCATTCACACCGATAAAAATGTCTACCTCCGGCATTTCACGGCAAAGCTCATCTCGATACCGTTCAGAGAGACATCCGGAAACGACAAGAAGCTTCTCGTCCCCACAGAGTGATGCCATTTCAAAGATTCGGTCAATGGATTCGGTCTTCGCGTCATTGATAAAGCCGCAAGTATTGACCAAAATCACATCTGCGTCCTCTGGCGTTTCTGCCTCCTGATGACCGGCTTTTTCCAAAATACCGAGAGCAAATTCCGAATCATTGAAATTCTTCGGACAGCCCAATGTTTCTATGAATACTTTCATTCTTTTTCTTCCTCTTTTTCTTCCGTTTCGTTTTTCAGTGCGTAAAGCTCGGTCTCCGTCATAAGAACCTGGCGCGGGCGCGAGCCGTCCGGCGGTCCGACAATTCCTCGAGCCTCCATCATGTCAATGATCCGTGCAGCCCGATTATATCCGATTCGAAATCTTCTCTGCAGCATGGATACCGATGCCTGTCCGCTGTGTACGACAAGCTCGATCGCTTCCGGCAGTAATTCGTCTCCGTCTTCTTCCTGATTTCCGGCATTTCCGCTGTTTTCAATCGTGTGCAGGACCTCATCGGCATAGGAAGCCTCTTCCGACTGATTTTTGATAAATTCAATCACACGGTGCACTTCGTCATCCGAAACAAAGGTTCCCTGTACCCGGATCGGTTTTCCGAGACCGAGCGGATTATACAGCATGTCCCCTTTTCCTACCAGCTTTTCGGCGCCGCCCATATCCAGGATCGTCCTTGAATCCACCTGAGAAGAAACCGCAAAAGCGATTCTCGACGGAATGTTGGCTTTAATGACACCGGTCACTACATCAACAGAAGGCCTCTGGGTCGCCACAATCAAGTGCATTCCGGCAGCACGCGCCATTTGTGCAAGGCGGCAGATTGATTCTTCCACCTGTGACGGCGCGGCCATCATCAAATCCGCAAGCTCATCGATAATGATGACAACCTGCGGCATGACGCGGTCCTCTTCGCCCTTCTTCCGAACCGATTGATTGAAAGAAGAAAGGTCGCGCGTCCCCTCTTCCGCAAATTTTTTATAACGCTCTGTCATTTCAGCAACTGCCCAGTTTAATGCCGCGGCCGCTTTGGATGGCTCTGTCACAACCGGAATCAGAAGATGCGGAATGCCGTTATAATTTCCGAGCTCTACTACTTTCGGATCCACGAGCACCAGCTTCACTTCTTCCGGTTTTGCTTTGTATAAGA
>CAKQWL010000234.1 GCA_934278965.1 uncultured Clostridia bacterium
ACAAACACAGTATAACGGACTTTTGTGTTGATTTTATGACAGGGAAATAAAGAAACGGAAAAGATAAGGGCGGGGCCGCGATGACGCGATGATGAAACGGTACGGAAGAGAAAAAGAACAAAAAAGATGAAAACCTCCGGAAATGGCGTTCCGGAGGCTTCGGTAAATCGTTTAGCTGTTTTACCCTTGTGCCAGAATGGCGACTGGCTATGTAATATGTTTTATAAAAGGAGTTTTACAAGTATTAATATACACAGCACGATAGAGAGTGTCAAGCGATTTTTGTTAAAAAAACTAAAAAATTTTGCTGAATTTGTGAGTTGTAACATATTTGTAACATAAAAGTTGAAAAGCAGTTAAAAAAAGGAAAAGTAAAAAGAGTACTTGACAGAAGCGGACTACAAATGTAAACTAAAGAAAAGAGACTACAAATGTAATCCGAATAAGAAAAGAGAGAATACTTTATGGCAAAGCAAAAAAACATTAGTGACGCGGAGTGGAAAATCATGAAGGTGCTCTGGAAAGAGCCGCTTTTGACACTGCGTCAAATTGACGAAAGAGTTCGGGACGCCGGGTGGAGTTATACGACTGTGCGTACGCTGGTCACGCGGCTGACAGAAAAGGGCGCGGTCGCCGCAGATAAAAACGGCGCAAATTTTCGCTACTACCCGCTGCTTTCCGAGAGCGAGTGCAGAAACAGCGAAATAAAAAGTTTTCTGGACAAGGTTTTTGACGGAAGCCGCTCCCGTCTGGTCCTGTCGCTGACAAAAGACAGCCGTCTTACAGAGGCGGAAACGCAGGAACTCATGGCGCTGATTGAAAAAATGGATTCTGATCCGGTGAAAGAAAAGGAATAGGAGGAGGAAAATGCTTCAATATCTTTTGAACCTGAGTATCTCGATAACAGTGACGATCCCACTGCTTCTCCTTTTGAAGCGTCTTTTGAAAAATCATGTATCCTCCCGTTTTCAGCTTCTGATCTGGGGCGTTCTATTATTACAGCTCGCGATTTATCCTTTGTCGGATTTTATGCCGGCAAGCGGCGTTTCGCTGCAGCAGTTTTTACCGTCAGCACAAAAGGAGATGGCTTCTCTTACTTATATAGAAGAATCCGGGCAGCGCGGGGAGATAGAAGGCGCCGGCATAGATCAGGCGGAGGAATCCGGGACGGACAAGGCCGTCTTGGAACAGACTGGGCGTGCGCCGGAAGCGGCAGTGCGATCGGAGAGTCCTGACGGACCGGATGCTGTACCTGCGCAGGACGCGGCACGCGGGCTGCGCACACGAGAAATACAGAAAACCACCGTGCAGATCCTGCTCCCGGGCGGACGGCAGTTTTCTATTTCCGAGGCCTGCGGAAAGGGCATCTTTGCAGGATGGCTGCTGGGAGCGATTCTGTTTTTCTGCCTGGAGGGAATTCGCTGCATCAGATTAAAGAAGTCGGAAAGACCTTTGACGGAGTGCGTTGACCCGGAAATTCTTGCGATTTTTGAAGCATGCAAGGAACAGCTTGGGATTGAACGAAAAATCGGATTAAAAATGGGAGCGGATCGAACCATGCTGATGGGAATCGGACACCCAACCGTTTTTGTCGGAAAAGATTTCGAAAAAGGGGATTTGAAATATGTTTTTCTGCACGAGCTCTGTCACTACAAGCATCGGGATATCGGCCTCAGTTTGGCGGGAACGCTTTGCTTGGCACTTTTCTGGTTCCACCCGCTGATGCATTTGGCATTCCGGGTCTTCCAGCAGGATATTGAGATGGCTTGTGATGAACGGGCGGCGGATGTGCTTGGGGATCGGAGCGGTTATGCAAGAGTTCTCGTGCGGTCTGCGGCCGAAAAACCGCAGTTTGTTGCAGCGACCACCTCGTTTTTCGGCGGGAAGAAAGAAGTGTCCGAGCGCGTGAAGCGGCTTGTGGAAGCCCACCGTCCGCGCCGCGCGGTTCGCGTGCTCGCCGCCGCCCTCGCGCTTCTTTTGCTTGCGGCCTGTACGACCGGAGCACCGAAGGAGGAGGCCCTTTCTTCTATCAGTGTGATCATCGGCGTCGGCCGTCAGGCGGATGTTCCGCTGTCCTGGCTTTCCGATATGCGGACCGCGGATGGCAGCAAGAGCCTGCCCGCCGGAGGGAAACAGTTTTTTGATGCGGACGGGAATCTGCTGGCGGAGGTTTACAGCGGGACCGGAGAATTTTTGACGGAGGAGGAATGGCTGGAATTCGAGACCAGCTCCGCGTATCCGGGCATCTCGCAGGAGAAGGCGGAGGAAATTTTCAGGAGACATTTTGAAAAGCGTCGATTTACCGGGATAGAAAATATTTCCGAATCAACTCAGAATCAGAACGGATTTCTCTTCCGCGCGGAAAAGGACGGTACGGAATACATC
>CAKQWL010000235.1 GCA_934278965.1 uncultured Clostridia bacterium
ACTTGATACTTCAAGATATTTTTCAAGAGAGCGGTTTATGCAAAACACTGCTATTTTCCCGGTATAAGTCATACGCACCGAAAGGCCGTCGTAAACGCAAAAAAAACGGGTTAAGACTCCATCGGTCTTATCCCGTTTCAAAAGCGCCCGTCAACTAAGATCTCTGCCCTGCCCGCTCGGAAGCCGCAGCAAGCTGCGTAAGAAGCACTGCCGTTGTCACCGCACCAACACCACCCGGCACCGGTGTGACCGCACGCACATATCCGACCGCGTCCTCATAGCAGACATCGCCAACCATCTTTCCATCCGAATTGAAATTGATGCCGACATCTAAAATCACCTGGTTCTCATTCATATAAGAACGCTCTACCTTCTCCGCACTCCCAAGACACGCAACCAGAATATCCGCTTCACGGCAGATTGCCGGAACATCCTCTGTTTTGCTGTGGCAAACGGTAACCGTCGCATCTGCTCCGAGCAGCAAAAGCGCCGCCGGTCTTCCAATTACGGGACTGCGGCCAAGCACCACCGCCCGTTTTCCGCGAGGATCTATTTGATAAAAGCGCAGAAGTTCCATACAGGCCTTTGCCGTACACGGCAGGAAACAATCCCTATCCCCGCTGTACAGGGCTGCCATCGATGCATCCGAAGCCCCGTCGATGTCCTTTTCCGGCACCAGCTTCGATAAAAACCGCTTCGCATCGATGGATTCGGGAAGCGGTTTCAGAATCAAAATTCCGTGAATATCCGAATCAGCCGAAAGCACCTCAAGCAATTCCTCCGCCTCATTTTGTCCTATCTGCGGCGGCAGCACGCAGCTTCGAACCCGGGCACCGACTTCTTCCGCCTTCCTGATAATACTTCTTTCGTATGCGATATCGTCCGGATTTTCACCGAAACGCACGATCGCCGCGGTCGGCAGAATCCCTCTATCCTGAAGCCGCTGTATTCTTTCCCGAACCTGCGTCATCATCTCATCCGCTGCCGGTTTTCCTTTCAAAATTTCTGTCATCACATTCCCTATTCTTTTCTGTATTTCTCCATGATTTCTCCGAACAGTTCCGCCGTTGACGGAGGCGTGTAACTGATTCCGTTTGCCCCGGCGTCAATTGTCTTCAGGATAGTCTCCGGCGTCGGTCCTCCCGTCGCGATGATCGGAAAAGTCGGATACCGCTGCCGAACCTTCCTGACGAGGTCTGCCGTCTTATCCGCCGCTGAAATATTAAAAATCGAGACCCCAGCATCGATGGCCGCGTCCAAATCGGTGTCTTCTTTAACCACCGTGGAAATAATCGGAATATCAATCATCTGCTTGATTGTTCGGATGGCTTCAATCGCAAACGGCGCGTTCACTACAACGCCAAATGCCCCTTGCGCTTCCGCATCCTTTGCGATCAGTGCCGAACGCATCCCGCCCGTCAACCCCCCGCCGATGCCGCAAAACACCGGAATGGAAGCGGCCGTAATAATCGTATGGGAAATCACCTGCTGCGGAGTAAACGGGTAAACCGCCAGCACTGCATCCGCGTTGCAATTCCGAATGATCGCAATATCTGTGGTGAAAAT
>CAKQWL010000236.1 GCA_934278965.1 uncultured Clostridia bacterium
CAGGTACAGCAGGCGGAGCCGCAAAGGAGGCCGCAGTCGTAATCGACAGGAGACACCCTGTCAAGCAGGCGGTAAATCGCCTGATAGGTTGATTTTCGAATTGTACTCTTCATAATGAGGTTATTATATCGTATTTTTGAGAAAAAGCAAAGTAGCAGGGTAATAACAAGAGGAGTAATGTGTTTTTGACAGAAAATTTCGTTAAGAAAGTGTTAAGAAAAAATGGATGAAAAACATAGGATTGATAAAATATTCTGAAAAATGCTATAATGCTACGATATGAGAGACATAAAATTATTGCTTATTTGAGGTGACATATGAAAAGGTTAGGCATCGATGTTGGATCAACGACCGTCAAGTTAGTTTTGCTCGATGAAGAAGGGCATATTCTATACAGCAGATATGAGCGGCACATGTCGAATGTATTCAGCAAGGTGAAGGAGCTTCTTGCGGATTTGAATAAAGAAGCGCACCTGTTGGATCGCGAAGATGAAGAGCTTTTTACGGCCATTACGGGTTCCGGCGGCCTTTCGCTGGCGAGCCTGCTTGAGGTTCCGTTTGAACAGGAGGTAATCGCCTGCAGTGAGGCGGTCGAACGGTTGATTCCGGAAACAAATGTTGCGATTGAACTGGGTGGCGAAGACGCAAAGATCACTTTTTATGATAAAATGATAGAGCAAAGAATGAACGGTACCTGCGCGGGCGGGACCGGCGCTTTCATTGATCAAATGGCAGTGCTTCTGAATACGGATGCGGCCGGATTAAATGAAGCGGCGAAAGGGTACAAGACCATTTATCCGATCGCCGCGCGGTGCGGCGTTTTTGCGAAAACGGATATTCAGCCGCTGATCAATGACGGGGCGGATATCCGTGATTTGGCGGTGTCCATTTTTCAGGCGGTGGTCAATCAGACGATTTCCGGTCTTGCATGCGGCAGGACGATCCACGGAAATGTAGCTTTTCTCGGCGGGCCGCTCTCTTTTCTTTCGGAGCTTCGAAAGCGGTTTCAGGAGACGCTCGGCCTTTCGGACAGTCAAATCATTTTTCCGGAGGAGTCGAGATATTTTGTTGCGATTGGAGCAGCAATGCTTTCGGAAAAGTACGAGCCGCGAAGCATTTCGGGGCTGATTCGGCGATTTGCCGAGGCGAAACCGGAAGCGCTGTCCGAAACAAAGCACATGCCTTTTCTTTTTGAAAATGAGGCACAGTACGATGCTTTCCGAAAGCGGCATGATCAGGATAAAATTAAAAGAAAGCCGCTCGCAGAAGCAAAGGGAAGACTTTATCTCGGGATCGACGCCGGATCGACAACGACAAAGGCGGCTTTGATCGATGAGGAGAAAAACTTACTGTATTCGTTCTATACGGGAAATGACGGAAAGCCGATCGACGCTACCTTGGCAATGCTGAAGGAGCTCTATCCGCAGATTCCGGAAGAGGCCTATATTCAAAAGGTGACTGTCACAGGATACGGAGAAAGCCTGATCAAGGCTGCGGTCCATGCAGATTACGGTGAAATCGAGACGATGGCGCATTACAAGGCGGCGGAAGAGTTCTTGCCGGGCGTTGATTTTATTTTGGATATCGGCGGCCAGGATATGAAATGTATGAAGATCCGTGACGGCGCAATTTACAGCATTATGCTGAATGAAGCTTGTTCGTCCGGCTGCGGTTCTTTTATTGAAACGTACGCAAAGTCGGTCAACATGTCGGTTCCGGAGTTCGCAAGAGAGGCTCTCTTTGCCGATAATCCGGTCGATCTCGGTACGCGCTGCACGGTCTTTATGAATTCAAAAGTAAAACAGGCGCAGAAGGAGGGCGCGACGATCGGAGATATTTCGGCCGGTCTTTCGTATTCGGTTATTCGAAATGCGCTTTATAAGGTTATCAAGCTGCGTAATCCGGAGGAAGCCGGAGAGAAGATTGTGGTACAGGGCGGAACATTCCTGAATGACGCGATCCTGCGCAGTATCGAATTCATCTTGGGAAGGGATGTCGTCCGTCCGGATATTGCCGGGATCATGGGTGCTTACGGCGCTGCAATTATCGCGCAGAACCACGATGATGGGGCTCGGACGCGTTTGATCGGTTCGGACGAAATCGATCAGTTCCATGTTGAGAACAGCCATGCGCGATGCAAAGGCTGTGAGAATAACTGCATGCTGACCATTAACAAATTCAGCGACGGAACGCGGCTGATTACGGGAAATCGCTGTGAAAAAGGAGAGGGAAAGCTGTCGCAGCAAAGTCTGGATAAGAATCTTTACAGCTACAAGTTGAAACGCCTCTTTTCCTATGAACCGATCGCAGAGGAAAGCGCGCGCGCTGTCATCGGAATTCCGCGTGTTCTCAACATGTATGAAAATTATCCGTTCTGGTTTACTTTCTTTACGCAGCTCGGATTCCGGGTAGAGCTTTCGCCGGTTTCCTCCAAAAAGCTGTATGAAGAAGGAATGGAAACAATCAGCAGTGACACGGCTTGCTATCCGGCGAAGCTAGTACACGGCCATATTAAATCACTGGTTAACAGCGGGATAAAACTTATATTTTATCCGAGCATCAACTATGAATTGGAATCAGATCCAAAGGCTCAGAACCATTACAATTGCCCGATTGTAGCTACTTATCCGGAAGTGATCGCCAATAATATGGATGATATTTTCGCTGCGGCTCATGTGACATTCCTGCATCCGTTCTTGCCGTATGATGACGACAAAAGTCTGGCGCGTGAATTGACAAAAGTGCTTTCGAGCTTCGGTGTTACAGCGGCGGAAGTCAAAAATGCTGTTCAGGCGGGCCGTGCGGAGGATGCAGCATTCAAAAAAGAGATCCGGGAAAAGGGTGCGGAGTATCTTGCTTACGCCAGAGAGCACGGAAAGAAAGCAATCGTGCTTGCCGGACGGCCGTATCATGTTGATCCGGAAATCAATCACGGGATCGACAAGATGATCAGTTCCTTCGATATGGTTGTTTTGACGGAGGATTCGGTAGCGGGGCTTTCCGATCTTGCACGACCGATCCGTGTCTGCGATCAGTGGATGTATCACAGCCGTCTTTATAAAGCGGCGGAATTTGTGGGAAACACGGATGACTGCGAACTGATTCAGCTGAATTCATTCGGCTGTGGGCTGGATGCGGTAACGACTGATCAGGTAGAGGAGATCTTGTCAAAGCACAACAAGCTTTATACGGTACTTAAAATCGACGAAGGAACGAACATCGGGGCGGCTAAAATTCGGGTGCGCTCGCTGAAAGCGGCACTGGAGGAGCGGGATAAGAATCATGTCATCCATCGGGAGGATTCTTCTGCTTATGAAAGAGCGGTATTTACTGCCGAAATGAAGAAAGATTATACAATTCTAATCCCGCAGATGTCTCCGATCCATTTTGAATTCTTGGAACCCGCGCTTCGTGCCAGCGGATATCAGGCAGTGCTGCTTCCGCCTGTTGACCGGAATGCAGTGGAAGAAGGGCTGAAGTATATCAATAACGACGCTTGTTATCCGGCGATTGTCGCACTTGGGCAGATTATTTCTGCTTTGAAAACCGGAGAATACGACTTAAATCGCACGGCGGTGTTTATGACACAGACGGGAGGCGGATGCCGGGCATCCAATTATGTTTCTCTGCTTCGGAAGGCTTTTGAGGCTTCCGGAATGCAGCAGATTCCGATCATATCGGTGAATATGGCCGGATTGGAGAAAAATCCGGGATTTACGATGTCCGCTTCAGTGCTGAAGCGCTGCCTGATGAGTCTGGTTTACGGGGATCTGTTCATGAAGGTTCTGTATGCGACAAGACCGTATGAAAAGGAGCCGGGGGCAGCAGAACAGCTTCATCGGAAATTTGCGGAAGAAGCGAAGGAGATCATCATAAAGTCCGATTTCAGCCGATATAAGAAGCATTTGAAAGAGATTGCGGGCGCTTTTGAAGCACTGCCGCTTATTGAGCAGGAAAAACCTCGTGTCGGAGTGGTCGGAGAGATCCTCGTCAAGTACCATCCGACCGCGAATAATGATATCGTCGGGATTATCGAAAGTGAAGGCGGCGAAGCCGTGGTGCTGGATCTTCTGGATTTCTTCCTCTATGGGATGTACAGCAAGGAATTTAATTATAGAAATCTTTCGGAAAAGCATACGACAATGGTGATGAATAAGGCGGCGATTGCGTTTATCGAGGCCTTCCGAAAGCCGTATCGGGATGCCGTTGCAGAATGCAGCCGATTTTTGCAGCCATCGCATATTGATGAAATTGCGGAGAAGGCGCAGGAGATCCTTTCACTCGGGAATCAATGCGGAGAGGGCTGGCTCTTGACGGGAGAAATGGTCGAACTGCTGGATAACGGGGTGGAAAATATCGTCTGTCTGCAGCCGTTCGCCTGCCTGCC
>CAKQWL010000237.1 GCA_934278965.1 uncultured Clostridia bacterium
TGCATGAGTTCTGTGATCGGCGGCAGGGACAGCCCGACCTCCGTCAGGCGTTCCTCTTCCGCAAAAACCTCCTCCGGTGTTCCCGAAAGAATCAGTTTCCCTTTCTCCACGACCAGCACTTTGTCGCACAGTCGAGCAATATCCGCCATGTTATGTGACACCAAAATCGGAATATTCTGTTCGTGTTCATGGATGTTTTGGGCCATTTGAAGCACCTCTTTATGGGCCTTCGGATCAAGTCCCGCTGTCGGCTCATCCAGAATCAGAACCTCCGGTTTCATCGCTACAACGCCGGCAATCGCCGCGCGCCGTTTCTGTCCGCCCGAAAGCTCAAACGGCGATTTCTCCGCCACCTGCTCGTAGGAAAGACCGACAAGCCCGATGGCCTCTCGGACCCGGCTGCTCACTTCCTCCTGAGAGAGACCGAGATTTTTCGGTCCGAAAGCCACATCCTTTTCAACGGTTTCCTCAAACAACTGATACTCCGGATACTGGAAGACCAGCCCGATTTTTTTCCGGATATCGATCAGACGGCAATCCGGCTTCGTAATCTCTGTATCCCCGATCCAAATGCTCCCTGAATTCGGTTTCAATAGGCCGTTCAGATGCTGCAGCAGCGTGGATTTTCCGGAACCGGTGTGGCCGATAATTCCCACGAACTCGCCATCCTCAATCGTAAAGCTCACATCGTCCAGCGCGATTGATTCATGCGGAAGCCCTTCGTTATAGATATGCGTGATATTTTTTACGATAATACCCATTGTATCAATTCCTCTGCTGTGATAATATTCTTCGGCACGGCAATTCCCCGCTTGCGAAGCCGATCCGCCAAATCCACAGCGGTCGGTACATCCAAATCGATCTCGCGGATCCGGTCCGGGGACTCAAAAATTTCCTCCGGTGTCCCATCCATCCGAATTTTTCCCTGATCCATGATAATGACGCGGTCCGCTTCTGCCGCTTCCTCCATGAAATGCGTAATCAGGATGACGGTAATTCCTTCACGGTTGAGATTTCGAATAATCTCCATGACTTCCCACCGACCCGAAGGATCCAGCATAGCGGTCGGTTCATCAAAATCAATACACTCCGGCCGCATAGCGATCGCACCGGCAATCGCAACCCGCTGCTTCTGTCCGCCTGACAAAAGATGCGGCGCCTTTTTCCGATGCTCGTACATTCCGACGGCTTTGAGTGCTGCGTCAACACGCCGCCGAATGTCCTCCGGCGGCACACCGAGATTTTCCGGTCCGAAAGCGACGTCATCCGCAACCACGGTGGAAACCAGGTGATTGTCCGGATTTTGAAACACCATCCCCACACGCTGCCTCAATTCCCAAACGCGCGCTTCATCTCCGGTATCAATGCCGTCTACGAAGACCTTCCCGCTTGTCGGAACAAGCAGTGCATTAATGTTTTTGGCCAGTGTTGACTTTCCGGAACCATTTCGTCCGATAATGGCCGTAAAGCTGCCTCTCTCAATTTCCAAAGAAACATCCCGAATTGCCTGAACGGTCTCTCCGCCTTCATACTGGGTATATTCAAATACAAGATTTTCGATCTTTAATATGCTGTCCTTCAATTTTGCTTCACTGTGCCCTCATTCGCCCGAAAGTCTACTCGTAGAGCAGCTTTCCTGCCTTATCGACAATATAGCTGCAGGTATCGTAATAAACTTTCGCCGCATCCGCATCCTGTTTATAATCCAGTCGGAAATCAACACTCTCCAGATAATTAAAATATTCGTTCACGGCCCAGGCGGTCGTTGTATCCGGCTCTGCCTGCGCCAGTTCTGTATAAATTGCTTTTGCCGTTTCCTTAAACAGATGGTCCTCTGTTCCG
>CAKQWL010000238.1 GCA_934278965.1 uncultured Clostridia bacterium
TTCTGCCAGCGCGGTCTGCGCGCCGCCGCCGATGCCTCCGCAGATCAGCGTTTCGACACCTTGCTGCATCAGGAAAGCGGCCAGAGCGCCATGCCCGCTGCCATTGGTATCGATTACTTCCGAGCGGACGATTTTGCCGTCCGTTACTTCATAAATCTTAAATTGTTCGGTGTGACCGAAGTGCTGAAAAATCTGACCGTTTTCATAGGTAACTGCAATTTTCATTATCATTTCTCCTTTTTGGTTTTGGTTTGTTTCCTGCGTTTGACAGCAGTGCCCGCAGTGGCGCTGCTCCCGTCCGCCGCAGATGCGGTAGTTTCCGCCGGTGATGCGCAGCGATTTTCCGTGAACAAGACACGCCGCGATTTTGCGCCGTGCGCTTTCATAAATCGCCTGCACCGTGGAACGGGAAATATCCATCTGCGCGGCGCATTGCTCATGCGTCTTTTGTTCCAGATCCACCAGGCGAAGGACTTCATATTCATCCAGCGTCAGCAGGATTGGGACGGTGCTTTCACACCCGTCGGGGCAGAAAGTATCTACTTGCGGTCTGCTGCAGATTCGTCGGCATCGCAAAGGTCTTGACATGGACACATCCCTCCTTTTTCCGGTATATACCGATTATACTCCCAAAGCGACCAAAAAACAAGCCCAATTACTGCTTGAAATTTCATTGGTTTCCTGATATAGTCGGGATAGGAAATCACGAGAGATTTCCGCAGAAAGGGGGCTTGGAAAAAATGAATTCAGTAAAGGAAACAACAGGGTTGCAGCAGCAGACGAGAGGCGGCGTCCGAGGCGGAATTTTCAGTTCCGGCGCGCTTCATGTCATCGCAATGCTCTTTATGCTCCTGGACCATCTGTGGGCAACATTTTTTCCGTATTTGGATTTTTTGACCTGTATCGGAAGGCTGGCATTTCCGATTTTCGCGTTCATGATTGCGGAAGGGTTTTATCACACCCGGAATTTGAAACGCTATATTGGAAAGATGTTTATTTTTGCCGTGATTTCCGAGATACCGTTTGACCTGATTTACGGTGGAACGATATTTTATCCGTTTCATCAGAATGTGCTCTGGACATTCCTGATCAGCCTGATTTTGATGGCGGGGGTGGAGCGAGTGCGGGAAAAGAATCAGCCGATTCTGACCGTTCTGGCATCCGCGGCCGCACTGCTTTTCGGGTACGGAATCGGCACGGTGACGATGGTGGATTACTACGGCGCGGGCGTGCTGACGGTGCTGCTGTTTTATTTCCTGCGCGGAAAGCATCCGGCAGTGTTGCTGCTGCAGTTTGCCGGAATGTATTTCATCAACGCCGGGCTGCTGAGCGGATTTTTCTATACGGTATCGATTTTCGGACATGCGTTTGAGTTCCCGCAGCAGGCCTTCGCGCTCTGTGCACTGCCGATCATCTGGCTGTACAGCGGAGAACGCGGATGCAGGAAAAAATGGTTCCAGTATTTCTGCTACGCCTTTTACCCGGGACACCTGCTGGTGCTGTACATCGCGTGGCAGGCGCTGGTTCGTTAGCGGATTCGTTCGTTCCGGATCGGCGGGATTTGTCAATGAAAGGAGCGTACCAACGAATTGATTGGTACGCTCCTAATGGTTTCTTATAAAGTTGGTTTCTTATAAAATTTGTAAAATTTGCGATTGAAATTGCAAAATGTAGGTCTGTCAAAGATAGGGGCAGCGGATTCGGCGGCGCGATGTCCGGCGGCGCGGCACCCGGCACCCAGCATCCAGCGCTGCGGCTTCCGACAGCGCAGTACCCGGCACCCAGCATCCGAGGTCCAGCTCCCAGCGCCCCGCATCCGAGGTTCGGTATCCAGTGCCCCGGCTTTCGACAGAGTGGCATCCGGCGCCCCGGCTCTCCGGCATCCGGCTCCCAGCGGCGTGGCTTTCGAGGCGCAGCACCCGGCACCCAGCGCCCAGCATCCGAGGTCCGGCATCCAGCGCCCCGGCTCTCGGCGCTCCGGCTCTCGACAGCGCAGCGCCCAGCATCCGAGTCCGGTTCCCAGCGCTCCGGCTTCCGACAGCGCAGCGCCCCGGCTTCCGGCGATGCAGGGCGAAAATATCTTTTTTCTTTGGTTTTTTAAAAAAGGTTCATTTTTTGTGAGATACAAAAAATGAAAATATCCTGTTTTTGATTTTTTATGGAATCGGATAGCTTTTTTCTGGATTTCACGCCCTGATTCGGGCTTTCAGCCATTATTCTTGAGCAGGGGGTCCGTTTTTTCGCAAATTGGCCTTGAGAAACTATCTTTTTCTGGATTTCTTCCTGAAAAAGATAGTTCGCCTGCGGAGAGGCTCCAAAATATAATCTTTTTTGCTCGGATTTCAAAAAAAGGATATTTTCGATACATTCCAAGGTCTGTGTGATACTTTTGCGCTCGAGGGACAGGGGTTCCCTTTATTCGCTTGCTCAACATGCATTGCAGACATACAGGGAGGGGCTTCCGCGCTTGCGATTTCACCTTACAGACCTACCGCGCGTGGGCTTCGCAGACCTTACAGACCTACCGCGAGAGCCTCGCAGACCTCATAGACCTACGCGCGGGTGCCTCGCAAATCTATCGTGGGCCTCGCAGACCTCATAGAGCTACCATAGACCTACCGCGCGGGTTCGCAAAACTATCAAGCTACCGCGCACCTCATAGCCCTTATAAATCTACCTCGAAACCTTGTAAATCTACCGCGGGATATGGTACAATAGGATGGTTGAAGCGGTCGCCGGTCCGACGGGCAGTGCGACCGGTATCGTATGTTTTCGTTGTCTCGCAGCGTAAAAAGCGCAGACGATGCGAACAATACAGAAAAATCGTCCGTTTTTCTTCGGACACATAATATTGGAGGTTCTTTCCATGAAAAATCGTATTATTTCCGTTCTGTCCGCCCTGCTGATTGTGTCGCTGCTTTTCACATTCACCGGTTGCGGGGAGAAGACCCTGCTGGATAAAAACGATCCGGTCTCCCTGTCCTTTTGGCATGTCTATGGTGAGCAGGCGGGCTCGCCGATGGACCTTGTGGTGCAGGAGTTCAACCGCACCGTCGGCGCGGAGCGCGGCGTGCAGGTCAATGTCACCGGAATGAGCAGCGCGTCCAAAATCGGCAGTTATCTGAAAGAGGCGCAGATTGGCGGGAAGGAAGTACGGGAGATGCCGGACATCTTTACCTGTCATATTTCCGATGCGCTGGAGCTGGGCGAGGACAACCTGCTGGACTGGAACGAGCAGTTTGCCTCCGATGAATTGGCCGGCTTTGTTCCCGGATTTTTGGAGGACGGTACGGCGGAGGACGGAAAGCTGCTGGTTTTTCCTGTTTCAAAATCCACACAGCTCCTGATGTGCAACGGCAGCGGCTTTGCCCGCTTCTCCGCGGCCACCGGAGTTCGCTATAAGGACCTCGCCACTTGGGAAGGCTTCTACGATGCCGCCGGCACATTCTATAACTGGTCTGGCAGCGCTTTCTGCGCGCTGGATTATCCCATCCGGGCCGTGGAGCTGAACGCGCTCGAACATGGCAGCGGCGACTTCTACACCGAGAACGGCTGGTATGATGCTGGCAACGCGGTTCTCAAAGAGAGCTGGATGCAGTTCGCCCGCGCTCTCGTGCAGGGGCATGTAGTGGTCTCCGACCTTTATTCCAACACGCAGGTGATGACCGGCGAGGTTGTATGCGGACTGGGCTCCTCCGCGGCAATTCTCTATTATAATGATACCGTTACGTACCGGGACAATACACAAGAACCGATGAATCTTCATGTGGTGCCGATGCCGATGACAGCCGGAAGCGACGCGCTGATGACGCAGGCAGGCGTGGGTCTTTGCGCCTACCGGACCACCGAGCAAAAGGCAGAGGCCGCCGCGCTGTTCGTCCGCTGGCTGACAGAAGCCGAGCGCAATCTCGACTTCGTGGCGCAGACCGGGTACATGCCGGTGCGGAACGGAGCCTTTGATGCGATTGAAGACTATGATCATTTCCCGGAACCGGAGGAGAGTTATCAGAGCCTCTATACCGTGCTGAAGACCATGCGGGAGGACTACGTTCCTGTGTCCGAACCGCGCTTTGAGGGATATTACGGCCGGGTCGGCGTGCTTTACGATCGACTGCGCCAGCTCCAGCAGGAATTCCCGGCTCGTGTCGCAGCGGGAGAGAATGTAGACGCGCTGGCGGAAGAAACCTGGGAGCTGTTTTGCTCCATTAACTGAGAAAACGACGGCGCCGAACGCGGAAATAGCAAAGCCGAACGCGAAAACAGCGGCGCCCGAACGCGAAAATAGCAAAGCCGAACGCGAGAATAGCGGCGCCGGACGAAACCGGCACTTGACGAAGAGACGAGCATACCGGAGGGGAGGTGAAAATCCATGTCGGACTTTTTGTTTTCAAAATTAAAACAAGCCCAGCCATCTATGCGCAGACGATTGTTCCTGTACATGGGCGCACTGGCGGCCTTGCTGCTGGCAGCGTTGTTCGCCGGCCTGCTTTTGCTTGGACAGATCAAAAGCCCATGGGCAGAAACGGAAAAATCCCTGACCTTTCAGATGGGAGCCTTCCGCTCGGACATGACCTCTCTTTGGCGAAATGTTTCCGTGATGGGAATCCATCTGTCGGAGGATATGACCGACCTCATTGAGGGGGAGATATCGGATTTTTCCGCCCTCAACGGAAATGTGACCGCCGTGGAAAACTTGCAGGACGCCATGATGGAGCCGCTGTGCCAGTACGTGCGGCAGGCGGACTGTTCCGGCGCGTTTATACTGCTCAACGCCTCGCTCAGTACCAATCCCGACTCGGATTCCCACATCGGGATTTATGTGCAGCGCGGCAACGCCGAGCATACCACCGGCGACCTGCTGCTTTACCGCGGAATGGCGGATATCGGACGGCAGCACAAGGTGATGCCCCACCGGAAATGGGCGCAGGAATTCAGTTTATCGGCCTTTCCGGGATTCGCGGATCATCTGGAAAAAGCATCTGCGCCGATAGAAAGCAGCTGCCGTACTACAAAGCTCATCACCCTGCCCGGTACCGCGGAGCAGGCAATCCTGCTGACCGTTCCGGTGCTTGGTACGGATGGTACGGTGTACGGCCTGTGCGGATTTTCCGTCAATCAATCCTATTTCTCGGCGCATCACGCGCAGCCCGCCGTCTTCGCCAATCTTGCCTGCGTTCTGTCGGACGCCTCGGAGGAACTGGATATTTCAAACGGACTCCTGACCTATCCCACCGACGGCTTCTGCTTCGTGCCGGACGAGATTTTAATCCAAAAGAGCCTGCGCGGGAAAATGAGTTCCTTTACCGGAACGAGCCTTTCCTTTGTCGGCCTCTCAGAACCGTTTACAGCAGCCGGAGGGGACGCGGAACCCCATGTTTTGACGGTGCTGATTCCAAAAGGCAGCTATGACGGGGCCGTGCTGCGAAGTGCGCTGGAGATTGTCACATTACTGATGCTGCTGGTGTTTTTCGCCGTAGGCTGCTGCCTGTTCTACACCCGCCGCTGCCTGAGACCGATTCTGGAGGATCTTCATCATGTCACCGCATCGGGCGGGGAAGAGGGAAAGCCTATTTTTGAAGAGCTTTTGCCGATTTCCGAGAAGATCCGTTCTCATGAAGAGGCTGTGACGACGCTGACGGCGGAACGGCAGGACGCGCAGGACAGGGCCGAACAGCTTCTGGGCGAAAAGATGAATCTTCAGGAGCAGGTAGAGGATATGCGAAGCCAGACAGAGGATATCCAGGGACAGCTGGACGATTCCCTCGCGGAAATTCGCCGCTTGGCGCACCTCGGGAAGAAGGAAATCGACCCGGCGGATTATGAAAGATTTCTGGCCGGTTACGCAAAATTGAGCAGCAAGGAGCTGGAAACCTGCGAAGCGCTCGCCGGAGGGCTCAGTACCCGCCAATGCGCAGAGCGGATCGGCTGTGCGCCAAGCACCATCGATACTTATCGCAAAAGAGTCTATGAAAAAACCGGTATCCACAAAGTACAGCAGCTGCAGCTTTGCTTCGCACTCATGCGAATGGAGCAGCAGGAGCAATCCCGCTGAAAAAATGTCGTTCCCCTCTGGCGGGAACGGTA
>CAKQWL010000239.1 GCA_934278965.1 uncultured Clostridia bacterium
GGTCTTTGACCCCACACTTGCCTTGATCCGGTTTCCGGAGGACTTACTTCTAAACTGTGCCATGATCACTGCCCTTTCTCCGGGCAGCTTACGTGGATCCCTTTGCCCACAGCTGGCCTGGACTTTCAACCACAGACCCGGGCGGCCGATGCTTTCTTCTCTTCTTTTTTCTCCTTTTTCTCGTCGATCCCTTTGTTCTATTGTTCTTCGCTATGCCCGTCACATTCATCGGATTCTGCGCCGTAATTTCCTCCCGAAGCAAGGCAAAGCACCGTGACGGTGCCGCATCCCGCCTGTTTCAGAACCTTGGCACAGGCATCCGCAGTACTGCCGCTCGTAAAAATATCATCGACCAGCAGGATATTCCTTCCCGTCGCGATCTGCTCCATTCCGGGTGCCATCACGACAGCATCTTTCAGGTTCTCACGCCGCTGCATTCCGCTCAGGCGGCTCATCGGCACCGTCCTGCGCGTCCGGCAAAGCAGTCTCCGCATCGGAAGCTCCATGCGCTCGGCGACACCCCGTGCGAGAAGCTCCGCTTGGTTGTATCCCCTCCGCAGCACCTTGCTGCGATGCATCGGTACCGGGCAGACCAGATCTGCGCGGATTTCAGCTCCGATCAAAGGCTCTATCCGGTCATACATCAGCTCCGACAGCGGCCTTGCATAATACGCCCGATTTTTATACTTAAACGCGCGTATCATCTCTTTTTCGTGCAGTCCGTACAGCATGCAGGAATATCCTCGGTCGAAAGCCCGTTCATAGGTCCGGCAGTCCCTGCACCGTTCGTGCCGGTACCCTTCTTCCAACAATTTTCCGCATTTCGTGCAAGTTCTTCCCACTGCAAAATGAAAACGGGAAAGGCAGCCGTCGCACAGACTGTACGGCCGCGCCCGATCAATGACGGCCCCACAGGCCAGACAATAGATCCCCTCCGGAAAAACGATCTCCTCCACTTTCTTCAAAAGTGACTCTGCCGCTGCTCGGATCTGCCCCTTTTTCCGTTTTTCCATTCGATTGTCCTACTCCTTTTTTTCGGGCGGCACTTTCTCCAACACCTTCTCATAGAGATCAAAAGACCGCTCTCCAAAGTCCGCTTCGTATGCTTCTCCGGAATCAACCGTTCCAACATATTGAAATCCGAACGACTTGTAGAGGCGGATCGCCGGTTCATTGATCTGCGTCACATCCAAGCGAATCGCTTTCTTTCCTTCACGCACCGCAAGGTCCACCGCAAACTGTACCATGGCGCGCCCAAGTCCGCGCCCCTCATACGCCGGATCCACCGCCAGCGTACAAAGCAGATACATCTCCCTGTCCTCTGCCGGAATCTGCCAGACAATACCCTCAAACTCCGGTTCCGATTCGGTTTTTAAAATCATGGACGCGGCGATCCGTTCCCCCTCGCGAAGGACATAAAGCCCGCCGTCATCCAGCGCCTCTACCGCCGTTTGCCGCACCGGATAAAGATCGCTCCGCCATGCCGGATAATTGATATTTTCTTCGAGTTTTTTCGTCACACGAAAATACAGATCCGCTGCCGCATCCAGATCTTTTTCTTCCGCTTTTTCGATTTTCGGATCCCCTCTCAATTCTTTCTCCTTCTTTTCGCTCTCACCGTATCTTCTATCACCCATACTCTTATCCTCTGCATTTTTAGAGAAGGCCCTCCTGATCCGCCCGCCGCAGACGCTCCGCTAACCCGGAATACCGCCCGGCCGTCCTGTTGTTATCAACCATGGCAAACAGTTTTTGTTCCGAACCGACCAGCACAACTGCTTCCTTTCCGCGCGTTACCGCGGTATAAAGCAGATTCCGCGTCGCCAGCATCGGCGGAAACCATGCAACCGGCATAATAACGATCGGAAACTCACTGCCCTGACTCTTGTGAACGGTAACAGCATAAGCCAGTTCCAACTCATCCAGCGTTGTTACATCATAGGTCACATACTTGTCCTCATCGAATACAACAATGACCTGATTGAATTCCGGATCAATGCGTTCAATAAATCCGACATCGCCGTTAAACACACCCTCTCCCTCGGAAAAGTCCGAAATCCGCCTCCATGCCAGCTGATAGTTGTTTCGGACCTGCATTACTTTATCGCCCTCCCGGAAAACGCGTTCGCCGTGCTTCCGCTCCGCAAGTCCCTTCTGCGGCGGATTCAGGGCCGCCTGAAGCTCTTTATTCAGCTGAATGCTTCCGATCATTCCCTTTCGCACCGGCGTGAGCACCTGAATGTCGCGGATTGGCACACAATCTGTATAATATGCTGGAAGCCGATCCCTGTACAGACTGATAATCGTCCGCAGAATATCCGCTTCGCCGTTCCGCCGCAGCAGAAAAAAATCTTTATCCTTTTCATTCACACTTGGGTATTCTCCGCGATTGATCCTATGCGCATTCACAATGATCAGGCTCTCTTGAGCCTGTCTGAAAATTTCCGTTAAACGGACGGTATAAACCGCCTCACTCTCCAAAAGGTCCCGGAGAACATTTCCCGCACCGACAGAGGGCAGCTGGTCCGCATCTCCCACCAAGATCAGCCGAGTCCCCGGTTTGATCGCGTTCATCAGCCCGTTCATCAGAAGCAGATCCACCATGGAAGCCTCATCAACGATCACAGCATCATAATCCAGCGGATTTTCTTCCGTCCTGCCGAAGCGCATCGCATCCTCCCCCTCCGAGTAGTAGTATTCCAGCAGACGGTGGATCGTCTGCGCCGGATACCCGGAGGTTTCGGTAATTCTCTTTGCCGCCCTGCCGGTCGGCGCTGCAATGGCCACTTTCAGGCCTCCATGCTCCAAAACGCTGACAATAGTATTGATGATCGTCGTTTTTCCGGTACCGGGACCGCCCGTAATCACCGAAACACCGTAATCCAGCGATGTCCGCACGGCATGCTTCTGCTGCTCGGAAAGCGAGATTGCTTTTTCCTTCTCCGTCAGCGCAATCAGGGACTCAATTTCCGAATCGATACCCTTCAGTTCCGCGTCGAACAGACGAATCAGACGAAGCGTTACATTTTTTTCAGCTGCCGCATAAGCCGCCAGATATACGACCTCCCGTTCTTCCAGCATCTCCACCGTCACACTGCCGTCAAATGCCAGTGCGATCAGCTGGTCGGCGATTTCCTCCGAGGATACGTCCAAAAATGATGCTGTCCGTTCGCACAGTTCACGGCGCGGGACGAAGGTGCTGCCTTCTCCGGCATAATGTCCGAGAATAAATTCGATTCCGCTTTGAATACGGAACTCATCATTTTTTGCAACTCCCAGCCGGAGTGCCATCGCGTCCGCCTTGCGGAAGCCGATTCCTTCCACATCACGAATCAATTGATACGGGTTCTCTTCCGCGATTGCGATCGCACTCCCGCCGTACCGTTTATAGAGCCGCATCGTGTCATTCGTACTGACACCGAAGGGGCGAAAATACAGGAGGATTTTAGCAAATTCCCGATGCGCACGAAACGCCTCTGCCGCGGAGGCAGCCTTTGCCGCCCCGATTCCGGGCACCTCGGTCAGTCTTGCCGGCTCCTCTTCTAAAATCCGAAAAGTCTCCGCGCCGAATCTCCGAACAATCGCGGCAGCCGTCTTCCTGCCGATTCCCCGCAAAAGTCCGGAGGCCAAAAACTCCTCAATCCCGGCGTTGGTTGTCGGCAGGGTTTCCTCAAATTCCGAAAACGCGAATTGTTCTCCGTAGGCGGGGTGCTGTTTCCACACGCCCGTCAAGCGGTAGGTGCGGCCCTTGACCGCCCCGGGCAGACTTCCGACCGCCGTAAACTGTTCCGTTTCGTTTTCGAAGACTGCTACCGTATAACCGTTTTCTCTATTGTGAAAAATGATTTCTGCAATGACCGCTTCCCGCTTTTCCGGCATTTTATTTCTCCAAAGCTCCGTATTTCATTCCTTTTACTTAATCCACTGCACATTCCGAAGCGCCGCCGCCACCTTGCTCCGGCTGAACTTCCGGGCATAAGCGAGAAGGTCTTCTCTTGTGTTCTCCTTTGGTTTTCGATGCACGACATCGGTCAGCATCATCAGCAGCTCTCCCACCTTTTCTCCCTCGGCGATCCCTGCCTCGATAATATCGTTTCCGTCAATCGCAAGATCCTCGATGTAGATGGGTTCGTTCTTCGCCTCAATTTTTTCCATCATAAAATTCCGCCCGAGCACCTTGGAATTCGGCTGTTCATAGATCAGGCACACGGCCTTTGCCAGATTATGGAGATAGTCATACCGCTCCCGCCCGTACCGGGCAAGAAAATCCTTCAATTCCTCATCCCGGACCAAAAAGAACACTCTCTCCTGCAAATAAATCGCGTCCTTCAGCATTTCTGTCGTCTTTCGGTCAAACTCCAGGAAATTCACCGCCTGCTCGGCACGCTTCTTTTCAAAGCAGCTGTAAAAAACTCCGAGCCGCCGCGGAAGCACCTGAAAAGTTCGGTCAACACCTTCGATCAATCCCTCGAAACGCCCCATTTCGTAGCGATTCATACGGGAAGAGATTTCTTCTCCCACAATATGCTTCATCAAATTGCAGGAGGCGAGCATCTGAAGCCCCTTTCCGGTGTTTTCTGCGACAAGAATCTTCTCAAACTCACCGCGGATCGCGTCCTTCCCTGCTTGCGGAAGAAGCTCGCCGCACTCCAAAATGGCCTCGTATACACTCCGGTGCAAATCAAAATCAAGCTGCGCAGCGAAACGGATCGCGCGCATCATGCGAATCGGATTTTCACGAAAGCGCTCCTTCGGATTACCAACCGCCCGAACCAATTTCTCTTTTAGATCCTCTTTTCCGCCATATGGGTCCAGAAGTGCCTTCTGCGGGTTGTCCGCCATTGCGTTAATCGTAAAATCGCGTCTTGCCAAATCCTCTTCCATCCGATCCGTGAAAAAAACTTCATCCGGTCGGCGGTAGTCGCTGTATGCTCCGTCAATCCGAAAGGTTGCCAGATCTACAATGATCCCTTCCTCTTCATCCTGCGGATTGGAATAATCGAACCGCAGCACGGAATACTTCTCCGAGAGGACCTTTGCTTCCGGAAAAAGCGATGTCATTTCTTCCAGTCCGGCATCTGTTGCAAGGTCAAAGTCAATCGGCTCACGCCCCAGCAGAGAGTCACGGACACATCCGCCCACCGCATAGACCTCATGTCCGCTTTTCTCCAGCGCCTTCATAATCCGGCTGACCTCTTTCGGCAGTTTTATCATAATCTGTTTCTCCTCTATTTCTATTCTTCCGATTCCTTTATCTTATAAAGCTGGCGGTTATCCAGTGTAAAGACACGATCCGAAAATTCTCCCGGCCGGACCCCGGAAAGCGCGCTCTCCATATCAAACATTCTCGCATCGATAATATCCAGATAATGCAGAATTTCAGCCTCCGGAAATAACGGACGCTTCGGGCTTCCAAACTCCGGCTCATAGTGATGCGACAGGATCATATGCTCCAGCAGGATCGCCTTTTCCCGCGGGAACTCCATTTCCAGTGTGAGCCGGTCAATCGTTTTGATTCCCTGCACACTATGGCCAAGAAGGCGGCCCTCAAACGAATAGCCCGGAGAAATTCCAAGCTCGTTTGATTCGATCTCGTGGATCTTCTCCATATCATGGATAATCACGCCTGTGATCACAAGATCCCGATTCAGATTTGTATAAACTTCACACACCCGCTCACCGGTCATCAGCATCCGCTTCATATGGTAAAGCAGCCCGCCGTACTCCGCATGGTGATTTTTGGAGGCCGCCGGATAATACATCAGCTTCTCC
>CAKQWL010000240.1 GCA_934278965.1 uncultured Clostridia bacterium
ATAGGTAAAGCAGTGTTCGAACAATATTTTTCTGCGGATTCACGAGAGCAGCCCCCTTTCTTCTGCTGTTTCAAAGGAAATAAATTCATAACCGCATCGCTTGCGGCACGCAATATAGCGCTCGAGAGCGGTGATCATGCGAAGCGGCGCACCCGGCGCGCCGCCGCAGCCTTCGCCGGAATCGTGAAGGCAGACAAGGGCTCCGTCCATACTGCGGCGGCAGAGCTTGTCATACATGACGGAGACCTTGCTGTTCTTTCGCCAGTCCTGCGCCATGCAGCTCCAGAAGCAGAGCTTCATCCCGCGTGCGCGGACAGCGGCACGATATGCCGGTGTCAGCATTCCGAACGGCGGGCGAAAGTAGGAAGGAGAGATTCCTTGCTCTCGGAGAAGCTCCAGTCCGGTATCAAGGAAGGCCTCGGCTTTCTTGCGGGAAAGCGGGGCAAAATGCCGATGATTTGCACCGTGATATTCGATACGATGTCCGTCCGCAAGGATGTGCTCGATGATATGCGGATAGCGGGCCGCCTTCTCGGCAACAACGAAAAAGACCGCTGGGATCTCTTCTCTTTTTAAGAGCTCCAACAAACGATCGGGATAAAGCGGATCCGGCCCGTCATCGAAAGAAAGCAGGATCTGCCGCGTCCTGAATTTTCGCCGGCAGCGGCATTTCTGTATTTCTTTATAAAACAGCCCGAAAATACGAAGCATGGCTTGTCCTCCTTTCTGTTTCGAAGGCGGTACGGCCGAGAAACCGTATCAGTGCACCGGTATCCAGATGGCTTTGCATCGCCGCCATGTTCTCGGCGATCCGCTGCTGCTCGCTGCTGTCGTGCAGAACGGCAACGAGCAGTGCCGGATTTTTTTCAATGGCCGAGGGAAGGAGGATCCCGGCACCGCTCTGCCGGACGAACTCTCCGTTGGCCTTTTCCTGCTGCAGAAATGCCGGTTCCAGGATCATCGGCGTGCACGCATGGATCGCTTCAAAGATGGTGATCCCGCCCGGTTTTGTGAAAAGCCAGTCCGATTCGGCGAAAAGCGCTGAAATGTTTTCGGTGAACGGCAGAAAACGGACATTGCGGTACCTGCCGGAAAGCCGTCGGAGAAGCTGCTTGTTGCGTCCGGTGATAACAGTGGTCTTCAAGGCGGGCACCGCTTCAAGGCAGTCGTAAAATCCCTCTCCGGACGGCAGAAGTCCAAGTCCACCTCCCATGATCAGCAGCCGGGTTTCTTTCGCGGAGGACGCGGAGCGGCCCGCATTTCGGATCGTTTTCTGTTCCTTTACCGATGTGAGGAAGGATTGCCGTACGGGGATTCCCGTGACGGCGATTTTCCGATGGTCGATCCCGAGAAGAAGGAGCTGGCGGCGCGTCTCCTCGGATGCGGCAAGATAAAGATCGATCGCCGGATCAATCCATTTTCCGTGGATTCCGATGTCTGTAATGCAGGTAATAAACGGAATGGAGAGGTGATATCTGCGAAGGCAGTCGCCGATCAGGCCGTTGCAGCCCGAGTAAGAAGAAAGGATGACATCCGCTCCGCTTTCCTCCAGGATCCGCCGGATCGGAAGGAGAAGCGCACTGTGCCCGCGGCGCGTCTCTTTTGCGGTGCTTCCCGTGCAGGTGCGGTAAATGTGATTGTAAATTCCGCTTCCGTGCGCGACGAATTTCCGGTAGGCACCGTAGATCACTTCGGCCCGGTGCCGGCCGAACAAAAGCTCTGTAAAATCGCACAGGAGAATTTTATCCTCCGGGCGTGCGTGCTGTATTGCTTCCGCCAAGGCTTCGGCAGCGCGGTAATGTCCCATGCCGAACTTGCTGGTAAAAATCAAAATCTTCAATTTCCGGCCCCCTTTTGTTCTGTTTTTCATCACTGTAATCTTGATTATAGACTCGGAATCTTACAAAGAATGAAAAGAACTCTTAAAGGATTTTAAACAGATTCTTAAAAAATATGAAAAGCGGGCGACTTCTTGACAGGAAAAAGCAGAGTGAGGTATACTTATTATGTATAGACTGGGGAAGTATACCGTGTTTGCTGCCGCGGCCGGGGGAATCGCGGCGGAGATTTTGACGCGGTATCGGTTTTTTTATCTGCGGGCGGATTTTGTCCGTTCTCAGCCATTCTGATCCATTCTGTACGGAAGGAGGTATTTGCCTCCGGAATGATGGAAGAAAGGAGGTGAGGGAAAATGATCAAGAAACTGTTTCGCCTTATTATGACGATTATCGGGGCGGTTACCGGATACGGGTTATTTCTTTTAACGAGATTTATCCTGAGTCTGGACGGAGTGCCGATCAGAGATCTGACAAACTCAGAAGAACTTTGGATGCCGGTTATTTTTGAAATTATTTTTGCAATCCTATTTTTCAAACTGACTCCGATTATCGGAAAACAGAGCAGGAAAGCTGCGGTGAATATTGAAATGGAACTCAAAGGAGTATCCAGCGGTGATATGATTACGGGAACGGCCGGATTGATTGCCGGTTTTATCATCGCGTATCTGCTCACGCAGCTGTATGAGGTTTTCCAGATTCCGTGGCTGACGATCACATTGACGATCGCGACTTACATTATTCTCGGATACTTGGGGATCATCATTGCGACGAAAAAAGGCGAGGACATTATCAACGCGATCAACGCAGCGAGAAAAACGCAGTTGGTTTCTGTGCGCGGCAGAAGCAAGGGCGGCGAGGCTTCGCCGAAGATTTTTGACACATCGGTTATCATCGACGGACGAATTTCGGATATTATGCGTACCGGTTTTATCGAGGGGCGGATCATCATTCCGGAATTTGTGCTGGTAGAACTCCGGCATATTGCGGATTCCTCCGATTCGCTGAAACGCCAGCGGGGCCGGCGGGGACTGGATATCCTGAATAAGATACAGATGGATTACGGCATTGAAATTTACAATACCGCGGAGGAAAAATCACTGGACGAGATTCCGGAGGTAGATGTGAAGCTGCTGAAACTCGCGCAGATCATGAACGGTAAGGTTGTGACCAACGACTTTAATTTGAACAAGGTGGCGGCGATCAAGGGAGTGGAAGTGCTCAATATCAATGAGCTTGCCAACACATTGAAGCCGGTCGTTCTGCCGGGCGAAACCATGCAGCTTTTCCTGGTGAAAGAGGGAAAAGAAGCCAATCAGGCGGTAGCTTATCTGGATGACGGCACGATGATCGTTGTAGAAGACGGACGGCGTCACATCGGGCAGACCATTGATGTGACGGTGACAAGTGTCCTGCAGACAGCGGCCGGCCGGATGATTTTCGGGCGGCCGAAGCCAAAGGCGCTTCCGGGAGGAACCGCTTCCGGGGGGACTCGAAACGGCAGGAGGAATTGATGTATCAAGGAAAAAAGATCGGGGCAGTAATCGCGGCGGCTGGAAGCGGCACCCGAATGGATACGGGCAGCGCGCTTCCGAAGCAGTTTTTAAAAATCGGAGGCGTCCCCATGATCCGGCGGACGGTCATGGCCTTTGAAGCAAGCCCGTGGGTGGACGATATCTGCGTCGTGATAAACGGAAAATTCCGGGCGGAATATGAAGAAGCGCTGCGCGGGATGAAAAAAATCCGCTGTATGCCGGTTGGCGGCAGACAGCGGCAGGAGTCAGTCGGAGAAGGCCTTCGCCGGCTGGCGGAGGAGAGTGCGTTCGAATATGTGATGATCCATGACGGGGCGCGTCCGTATGTGAGCGATCACGTGATCGAAAGCTCGCTTGCGGCAGCGCTGAAAAACGGAGCCGCTGTTGCAGCCGTCCCGGTGAAAGATACGATTCGCCGGGGAACAATGACGCTTTCCCGGTCGGATCTTTTCGCAGTGCAGACGCCGCAGACTTTTGCGCGGGATACCATTCTTTTGGCGTATGAGCGTGCAGCGTCCGACGGCTTCCAAGGGACCGATGACGGCGGACTGGTGGAGCGTCTCGGTCTTTCGGTTGCTTTATCGGAGGGCGATTATGCGAACATCAAAATTACAACGAAAGAGGACCTGAAGATGGAATACAGGATCGGAACGGGATATGATGTCCATCGGCTGGAGTACGGCAGGAGACTGGTTCTCGGCGGTGTGACCTTAGAACATGAGAAGGGACTGCTTGGCCATTCGGACGCAGATGTACTGCTGCATGCCATTATGGACGCACTGCTTGGTGCGGCTGCACTCGGGGATATTGGAAAACATTTTCCGGATACGGATCCGCGCTATAAGGATATTTCCAGTCTCGCTCTGCTGAGAGAGACCGCCGGTCTGCTTGCGGACGCGGGCTGCACGACAGTAAATGTCGATGCGACCCTGATTGCACAGCGGCCGAAAGTGGCGGCGCACATGGATGAAATGCGCCGAAATATTGCCGATGCACTCGGCATTCCTTTGGAAAAGGTAAGCGTCAAAGCAACCACGACAGAAAAACTCGGATTTGCCGGACGCGAGGAGGGAATCGCGGCGGAAGCGGTCGCTTTGATTTCCGGTAATTGAATGAGGATAAAGAAAAAGGAGAACAATAGAACAAAATGAGACTTTCAAAGATGCATTTAAAGACTCTTCGTGAGGTGCCGGCGGAGGCGGAGATCGCGAGTCATATTCTGCTCCTCCGGACAGGAATGATTCGTAAGCTGGCGTCCGGTGTTTACGGATTTATGC
>CAKQWL010000241.1 GCA_934278965.1 uncultured Clostridia bacterium
AAACTCCGGGCGAATTTCCCGCAGAATTGCGTAAACAACCACACCGACGAGCGCAATGCCTGCAACCCGAACAATTTCTGCTTCCATGATCTCTTCCTGCTCCTTTTCTTTTATCTACAATTGAAAAAGCGTCCGCAGCATAGAGAATAACTCCGCAATCATATCGATCAATAGAAAAATCACCACCAAAATCCCGGCAATCGTCGTCAGAAGAGCCTGATCTTCTCGCCCCGCTCTTGTCAGAATCTGAGAAAGCACCGCAACAGCAATTCCGATCGCTGCAATCCGAAAAACGATATCTACACTGAAATCCATTTTGTCACCCCATTCTTTTCTTTCGGCTTTAAGGCTCAAATCAAGAGAATCACCATGGTAATTCCCGCTGCCGCACCAAGACTTAAATACATTTTTCCTTTCACTTCTTTCTCTTTTTTCGCTTCTTCCAAAAGCTCTTCCAGACGTGCAGATGCGACTCGAATCATCTGTTCCTGCCCCGCAATCCCGCATTTGCCGAGCTGCTGCCCGAATTCACGAAATGCGGAGAGGTCCTCGTCACTCATCGGGCAGCCGCCGTAAATACTTTCCAGCGCTGCATCCCAGCAGTCTAAAAGAGAAAGACCATTCCCCTTTTCGTACCGTGTCCGGACTTCTCCGAAAAAGCGCCCGGCCCGACCTTCGGTCTTCTCCAAACGAAGAAACAAATCCGGAAGCGCCTCCCGGCGGTATTCCATTTCAACGCCGAGAATACCGGCTGTCCGAATAAAATCCGCAAGGAAATTTACTCGATCCTGATATTGCTTTGCTTTCAAAAATCCGCAGGCACTGCAGCCGAAGATAATGACCGCCGCTGCTGCTATTTTAATCATCCAACCATCCTCCGCTCTTTGAATCCCAACGCAAATTCCGCTCGATACTTCCGATAGAAGGACGCCGCCGAAGAAAAACGATTCGCCGAAACCCACAGGATCCAATCAGCGGTGCGATTCTGCTCTCGGAAAGCTCCGAAAGCGAATTCCCGTGGATCGTTGCAATAACGCTCGTCCCTGACAGAAGAATCCGTCGGATAGCCTCCGCATCCTCCTCACGGCCGATTTCATCCGTAACAATTACATCCGGTGCCATGGAGCGGAGGAGCATGATCATTCCCTCCGCTTTTGGACAGGCATCCAAAATATCCGTATTTTCACCGAGATCAAAAGCCGGCACTCCGCCGGACATCCCCGCAATCTCCGATCGTTCGTCGCAAACACCTGCCACATACCCTTTTTGACTGAGAGCACGCACCAAATCACGCAGCAGGGTTGTTTTGCCGCAGCGCGGCGGCGATACCAAGAGCGTACTTGTAATCTCTTCGTTAGAAGAAACGAGCTTTTCGACAAGAGGTTCCGCAATCCCGCGATATTCCTTGGCCCGCCTGATATTAACGGATGAAACACTTTTCAAAACCCGAGCTTTTCCATTTTCCGCCGTGACCTGCCCGCAAACTCCGACCCGGTGTCCGCCCGGCAGAGTAATGTAACCATTTCTCATTTCATCATCATACGCATAGTAAGAGTAGTTAATAAATTTATTAATACAGTCATCAATTTCTTTTTTACTACACAGTTTTCGGCCATGCACCGTTCGCTCGATGGCTGTTTGCGGATGAAAAATCCGGTAAGCCGGGTTTTGTCCCACTCTCAGTCGAACTTCTAAAATTTCCATTCGTTTCACCTTCGAGATCTGCGTTATTTCTTGACGGACCTCCTCCGGAAGCTGTCGGACAACCTGCGCAAAGCTATCTTTATTGGGCTCTTCCCTCGGCATCTCTCTGTAATCCAGCATCTTCTTCTCCTCTTTTCCGTTTCCGCTTCACATTTCATTTTCTTATTCTAATTCTATCCATATTCTTCGGACGGGCTTTTATGACTCCTTTTTCCGGACATGCAAAAAGAGCGCATCCGCATGGAAGCGAAACGCGCTCTTTCTCTGCTCTATTGTTTGAAATTAGACCGTTTCCGAAGAAGACTCCTTCTTTCCTCTGGTTTCCTCGTCCTCCGTTTCTTTCGGCAGTATAAACAACTCCACTTTTTCGATTCTTCGTTCTTTTACGGAAAGGATTTTGAAAACATAATTCTCATACTCGATAACACGCTGCTGTTTTTCCGTTTCGTCCGGAATTTCTCCCAGAATATCGATCAAGAATCCGCCGATGGTCTCACTGTTGTCCGATTCCAGATTGGTTCCGATTTCTTCATTGATATCGTCAAGATAAGCAAAACCGCTGATGAGATACGTACTGTCGTCGACCTTTTCAATTTCCGGTTCTTCCTCATCATACTCATCTTCGATTTCCCCGACGATTTCCTCAATGATATCCTCCATCGTTACGATGCCGGAGAATCCGCCGTATTCATCGATCAAAACAGCGATATTTGTTTTGGTTCTTTGGAGATCTAAAAACAGTGCGTCAATATTCTTGGTTTCCGGCACGAAATAAGGCTTTCTGAGGATGCTGCGAATATCAACCTTGTCATATCCGCACTCCTTTGCCTTGATGAAATAATCCTTGATATGGAGAATGCCGATAATATTATCCAGATCATCTTCATAAACCGGAATTCTGGAATATCTTAATTCCATCAGCTCGTCCAGGTATTCCTCCGGCGGATCACTGATATCGATCAAAAATACATCCGTCCTCGGAGTCATGATTTCATACGCCAGCTTATCGTCGAAATCAAAGATCGCATTGATCATCTTCTTTCCCTCTTCCTTGAGGGCGCCGGCCTCCTGTCCGACCTCCAGCATCGACATCACTTCGTCCTCCGAGAACTCTTCATCGTCCATATCGATTTTCTGACGAGTCAAACGAAGGACCACATTTACCGACAGGGATAAAAACCAGACGAACGGCTTTGCCAGCTTTGAAATCACAACAATCGGGCGGACAACAAACAGCGCCGCTTTTTCGGAATGCTGCAGCGCGAGCCGTTTCGGATAAAGTTCGCCAAGTACCAAGGTCACATAGGACAGAAGAATCGTTACAAGAACAACGGCAATCTGTTTCCCATACGGAATCCCGAACCCGGAAAGCCAGGCACCGAGACCGTCCGACAATGCGATCGAAGCCGACGCACTGGCCAGAAAACCTGCTAATGTAATCGCAATCTGGATCGCCGAAAGAAAGCGATTCGGATCCTCCAAGAGATTTTGCAGCAAGATCGCTTTTTTGTTCCCGTCCTGCGCAAGAATTTTAATCTTATTTTTGTTAACGGAGACAATGGCCATCTCCGCCATCGCAAAAAAAGCATTGATCAGAATTAAAACAAATAAGAAAATAAGCTGTATCGCCAAGGGCGTACTGGGGTCAGGCATTAAAAATGTCACTCCTTTCAACTTCGGCCGCATCACGCGGCACACATAAACCAACAACAATGTTGAGACTGATTATATCGCATCAGAAAACAAAAATCAAGAAATTTTCACTGCTTGCGCGATACTCCGCCTTTCTATTTCTTCTTACGCAGCATAAAGTTCGGCCCTGCCGTACCGCTCAGCCGGATCCGCAAAAGCTGCTGCGGATGCGGTGCAGACGAAACGGCCTCCCCGCTTTCCAAATCGTACATTTCTTCCAATTTTTGTGAATAAAAGTCCGTATATGGTCCAAAAACTTCAATTTCATCACCGATACTCATTTTATTGCGCTGCTCTACCACGGCAAATCCCGTTTCGGCATCGTAGCTTTTCACCAGGCCCACAAAGGAGTACTCGCGTGTATACGCACTGGTTTGATAATTTTGATCCCGGTTCGTCGGCTGATGAAAATAAAATCCGGTCGTAAACTCCCGATGAGAAACCTTCCGTACTTCCGTCAGCCAATTCGGGTCAAAACGGTAATTCGCCGGATCTTCAAAATATTTGTCAATGGCACGGCGGTAGGCCGATACAATGGTAGCGACATAGAAAATACTTTTCATTCTGCCCTCAATCTTTGCCGAAACAATTCCCGCCTCCGCCAACTCCGGAATATGCTCGATCATGCAAAGATCCCTGGAATTCAAAATGTAAGTTCCGCGTTCATCGTCCTCAATCGGAAAATACTCTCCCGGTCGCTGCTCCTCCATCAGGTGATATTTCCAGCGGCATGGATGGGCACACATGCCCCTGTTGGCATCCCTTTCCGTCATAAAATTAGAAAGAAGACACCGTCCGGAATAAGAAATGCACATCGCTCCGTGTACAAATGCCTCCAATTCCATCTCTTCCGGGATCTCGTACCTCAAAGTCCGGATCTCCGGAAAAGTCAGCTCCCGCGCGATGACGATCCTCGAAACCCCCATCTGATGCCAGAACTGAGCCGTTACATAATTGGTCATATTACTCTGCGTTGAAAGATGAATCTCTGCTTCCGGAATTTGCTCACGAATCAGCAAAATGATGCCCGGATCCGAAACAATAAAAGCGTCAATCGGAATTTCCCGAATCTTTGCCAGATATTCCCGAAGCGGCTCGATATCTGCGTTGTGCGCAAAGATATTCAGCGCCATATAAGCC
>CAKQWL010000242.1 GCA_934278965.1 uncultured Clostridia bacterium
CGTCATACGGCATACGGCCCTCGATCGGAACAAACGGTGCAGATGGTCGGAATCACGAAATTTTGGTCAGATCAATATTGTTTTCCGAAATGATATCTGCGAATTTGGACATGGCACCCGGAATATCGATTTTCTGCGGGCAATGCTCTGCGCAGGAGCCGCATCCGATACAGTTCTTCGGCTCTTTTGCCGTAGTGAGTTCCGCAATCTTCCAAAGCTCCTGATTGACATTCCATTCATTCAGGCCCTTGATCAAAAGCGGGATATTCAGCCCAACCGGACAGTACGGCACGCAGTAGCGGCAGGCGGAACATGGAACACCAAGCTCTTTGTGGTAGATATCCGCTGCACGCAGCAAAATCTCTTTTTCTTCTTCCGACAGCGGATCCGGTTTGTCAAAAGTTTTCAAATTATCCTCTACCTGTTCCGTTGTCGACATTCCGCTCATAACGACCTGCACATTCGGGAGACCCTGCAGGAAGCGCATACCCCAGGACGCAACCGAGCGCTCCGGCGCGGCCGCCTTCAAAATCCCGGCGGCTTCTTCGTTCAGTTCCGCAAGGCGGCCGCCTTTCAGCGGTTCCATCACCCAAACCGGAATCCCGTATTCTGTCAGAATTTCATACTGACCTTTGGCATCGAGCATCTTCCAGTCTAAATAATTCAGCTGAATGATCGCCATATCGAATCCATCATACCACTCCAGAAACCGCCGAAGCGTCGCCGGTGCAGCATGCGAGGAAAATCCGATATAACGGATGCGCCCCGCCGCCTTTTCCTCCTTCAGGAAATCCAAAAGCTCTTGATTCATATAAAGATCGATGAACGATTCGTCCATTCCGTGCAGCAGATAAAAATCAAAATAATCGGTCCGGCAGCGCTCCAGCTGCTCTTCGAATGCCTGCCGGATCGGAACCCCCTTCGGGCCGTAAAACTTTGTGGAAAGATAATAGCTTTCCCGCGGATATTTCGAAAGTGCCTCTCCTAAAAATCTCTCCGAATCCCCATCCTGATAGATATATGCCGTATCAAAAAAGTTGATTCCGCTCTCGTAGGCCTTTTCAATAATCGGAATACTCTTTTCACGGTCAATCTTGTCCGGATTTTTCTCATCCATCGGGAAGCGCAGTGCGCCGAATCCCAGAGCGGACAGCTCAATATCCTGAAACTTTTTGTAATACATTGATCTTTCCTCCGTTTTTCTTCTCCTCTGCGCTCCTGTCGGTCGGCAGCCCCGGAGATCTTCTGACTGTTATGATAGCATGCTCTTTTATCAATATCAAATACATATGTAAAATGGCAATCGATACAAAATAAGTATTGCTTATTTGCCGCGTTGCTCCTCCTCATCCGCATTTTCCAAAAGAGTCTTGCTGCGTTTTGCGTTTGTGATATAATACCTGTATATTGCACTCAAAAGGAGGACCTCTAAATTGATGAATACACCGAAGAACGCCGCTTCCGCACCGAAGCTGCCGGAAATTAAGACCGTTGCCATCATTGGCCTCGGAGCGCTGGGGCTGCTGTACGGAGAAAAGATTCTAGACGCCGTCGGAGAAGAGAATCTGGTATTCCCCATGGACAGTGAGCGTCTCTCGCGTCACAAAAACGATTGTTATACTGTCAACGGAAATCCGGTCCGCTTTACCCTGGTCGATGCGAGCGAAGGAAAACCGGTTGACCTTGTGATCGTCGCCGTCAAATATCCCGCGTTTGATGAAGCGCTTATCACCATGCGTCCCTTTATTGACGCGCATACCATCATCATCTCCGTGATGAACGGAATCATCACGGAAAATCTTATCCGTGAAGCATATCCCGACTGCACCGTGCTTCCGTGTGTCGCAGTTGGAATGGACGCCATGCGGGAGGGCTGTGCTCTGCATTATGTCAACTACGGAATGTTCCAGACCGGTATCACGGATGAAAAGGACCGCCCCGCTCTTCATGCGCTCACCGCGCTTCTCTCGAAATCCGGCATTCCTTTTACTGTCGAACCGGACATCCTGCATGCCATGTGGAGAAAATTAATGATCAATGTCGGCATCAATCAGTCCACCACGGTTTTTGACAGCAGCTACTCCGAAATTCTGAACACTCCGGAAAAGAGAGCGTCCTTCGAGCGGGCTATGCGGGAAGTCATGACCTTATCCGATGCCGAAGGAATTCACCTGACGGAGGAGGAGTTCCACGCCGCCTGTGACCTCATGGGGACGATGGATCCGGACAGTTACCCGTCCATGCATCAGGATTATGCGGCAAAACGGCCGACCGAAGTCGAGCTGTTTGCCGGCACCGTCCGCCGATTGGCGCAAAAGCATAACATTTCCGTGCCGGAAAACGACTTTTATTATGAACGCATCCGGGCGCTGGAAAAAGCTTATTAAATTAAAATACCGGGTTTGCCCCGCCGTGAAGTGACCCCAAAAAGTTAGACAATATTTTGAAGTAAAAATTGTTCAAGCAACCGAAAGGGCTTGCTGTCTGTGAATTGCAGGCGGCAAGCCCTTTAGCTTTGCCTTGATCCTGCGGTTGTTGTAGTAATCTAGATATTCGATCAG
>CAKQWL010000243.1 GCA_934278965.1 uncultured Clostridia bacterium
GATAGATTAAAATTCATTTCAGCAGAAATGGGCACAAGATAAAAAATATGGAGGGATTTAAAATGAGAACAGTAGTAGCAGCAGCAGGTGCTCCGGCGGCCATCGGCCCTTATTCACAGGGAAATATCACCGGAGATTTTCTTTATGTTTCGGGACAGCTTCCGCTGAATCCGGAAACGGGTACAATGCCGGAGAGCGTTGAGGCGCAGACGGAGCAGTCACTCAAAAATGTTCGTGCTATTGTAGAAGCAGCGGGCGGAAATATGGATTGTGTCATTAAGACAACAGTATTCTTGAAAGATATGGGTGATTTTGCAGCGATGAACGGGGTTTATGCCAAGTTCTTTACGGAGGGTCTTTATCCGTCCCGTTCAGCGATAGAAGTGGCACGGCTGCCGAAGGATGCTTTGGTTGAAGTTGAAGCGATCGCGTATCTGGGATAAAAAATGATTGATTTTCTGGATGCGGATAAAGGGCAGGCAGAGGCGTTTTTCCTTTCTCTCGGAGAAAAGCGCTTTCGGGCGGATCAGGTGCGCTTGTGGCTGCTTCGCGGAGCATCGGATTTTTCGGAGATGACAGATTTGCCAAAAGCGCTTCGGGAATATCTGCGAGAAGCGGCGGAGAAAGGCGAAGTGTCGTCCGGCACGCTGCGTGTACTGGAATTGCAAAGCTCAAAAGATCGCAGCACAGAGAAATTCTTGCTGGAACTTTCGGACGGCAACGCGATTGAAACGGTGCTGATGCGGTACAAATACGGGAATTCGGTCTGTGTTTCTTCGCAGGCGGGATGTCGAATGGGGTGCGCTTTTTGCGCGAGCACGATCGGAGGACTGCAGCGCAATCTGACGGCCGGAGAGATGACAGCACAGGTAACAGCGGCCCTTCGGCGCGCAAAAGAGGCAAGCGGTCTTCCAATCTCATCGCCGCGGGAAAGAATCGGTCATATTGTCATCATGGGCACCGGCGAACCGTTTGATAACTATGAAAATGTCAAACGGTTTATTCGGACGGTTTCTGATCCCGCGGGACTGGATATCGGGCTTCGCAATATTACGGTTTCAACCTGCGGAATCGTTCCGATGATCGAGCGGTTTACGGAGGAACTGCCGCAAGTAAATCTTGCCATTTCGCTTCACGCGCCGAATAATGCCGTTCGGGATTCTTTGATGCCGGTTAACCGGCGTTACCCGATTGAGCAGTTGATGGCGGCCTGTGAAGCACACGCGCGGAAAACCGGCAGGCGTGTTACCTTCGAGTATGCGCTGGCTGCGGATACAAATGATGCGGGAAGGCAGGCTGAGGAATTGACGATGCTTCTGCGGAGGCATTTTTGCGAAAAGCTCGGTACGGCCGGGCTCTGTCATGTCAATCTGATTCCGCTGAACAAAGTGGAGGAAACCGGAATGGAAGGCTCGGACCGCGCAACGGCAGAGCATTTTCGAGATGATTTGCTTGCGCGGGGGATTCCCGCAACGATTCGAAGAGAGATGGGAGCGGATATTGACGCGGCCTGCGGGCAGCTTCGGCTGAATAAAAATAAAGAGGCGAACGCCGGTATTTGAGGTTGAGTTTTCGAAATATTTCGTGTATAATGAAACCAAGGCGGGAGCATCGGCTCCGGCGGAAAAGGAGGCAATAGATATGGTGCAGTTATTAATCGGACATAAGGGAAGCGGAAAGACGAAGAGCATGTGCGAAATGGCCAACGCAATTGTTGAAAATGCGCATGGCAGCGTCGTATTTCTCAGTAAGAATGATCGCTTGATCTATGACCTCAAGCACAAGATCCGGGTGGTGTGCATGGAGGACTTCAGTCATATAACAAATGCGGATGAGTATATCGGCTTTATTTACGGAATTATCAGTTCGGATCATGATTTGGAGTATGTGTTCATCGACAGTATTTTGAAGCATGCGGATGTCAGCCCTGCGGATCTGCCGGAGTTCCTGACACGGCTCAAGAATATTACGGCGCTGTATGGGCCGAAATTTGTGGTCAGTGTCAGCCTGGATAAGGATGAAATGGTTGGGGTTGATTTTACGGATTGCGAGATTCTGAACGCGTGAGGGAATCGTTTTCAATCGGAGAGATTGCTTCGATTTTCGAAGGAAGGCGTCCGTCCTCGGTAGAAAGGCGCAGGTATTTTTCGGTGCTGATGCCATTGGTCGAAAAGGACGGAGAGACGCATGTCCTTTTTGAAGTTCGGGCACGGCATATGAAGATACAGCCCGGTGAGGTTTGCTTTCCGGGCGGACGGATTGAGTCCGGCGAGACACCGCGGGAGTGTGCGGTGCGGGAGACCTGCGAGGAGCTTGGGATTAAGGAGGACGAGATCCGGGTGTTTTGTCAGCTGGATACCAGCAAAAACTCTGCCGGTTCGACAATCTACCGCTTTTTAGGGAAGATTGAGTATGAGACCTTGCAGCGCGTATCTCTTTCCAAGGATGAGGTGGATCGGATTTTTCTGGTGCCGCTGAGCTTCTTTCTGGAAAATGAACCGGCGGTCATGGCCGTTGAGAGTGGTCCGGTAGGGGATTACCGGGAGCAGTACCGCGCGCATGGACTCGGTGATTACGAGTGGGGCGCGACCGAAACACTGGTACCGTTTTATCATTATCCAAAGTATCCGGATGCTCCGATTTGGGGTCTGACCGGGCGCATGATGCAGAATTTTGTCAGGATTCTAAAGCAGGCGCAGCGTGACGAAGCCCATGGAGCGGAGGAGAGAAGGGCCTGAAAAGGCCAAAGAAAAATCGAAAAAAAAGACGAGGCAAAAATTACTAATGCCTCGTCTTTTCCTGTATTTTGAAGGGATTGGCGGGAATCGGAAAAGACATGGAAAATCTTGTGAGATGACAAACGAACCCGATCGAATTTATAATGGTTTTTGGAAAGAAAGGATAATATACCCGCGTTTTTCGGAAAAGAAAGGAGGACAGCTATGAAACATAGACTGATCAAATGTACGCTGCTGTTTGGAATGATGCTTTTTTGCGCAACGGGAACGGGGTTTGCCGGAGAGGCAGGAAATGATTCTTCGTGCCCGCTCGGTATGTCCGGGGAAACGATTTCGATCGTTCAGAAATATTTCTGCCGTGACGCGAAAGATTTTGTATACAAGGCAGGAATGCGCGAAGTAAATTCGATTTGTCAGAAGGCATTCGGTATTTTTGAGCCAACGGAGCTGGAAAAGCTTCTTCGTGAAAGTGAGAAACCAGATGCTTCGGATGCGCAGGTCCCGGAGGAAGAAAAACCGTCGGAGCCGGCAGTTGATGAAACAGAGACAGACCGTGTAGGAGACATAGCCGGTACGGTTGCAAATCTGGTGAACGCAGAGCGAAAAGAGGCTGGTCTGTCTGCTTTGAAGCTGGATTCTTCCATATCGGCGGCCGCGCAGAAAAAAGCGGAGGATATGAGAGATCATCATTATTTTTCGCACACATCGCCGACCTACGGCAGTCCGTTTGAGATGATGCGGGCAATGGGGATCTCATTCTCTGCCGCCGGGGAGAATATTGCGAAAGGCCAAAAAACACCGGAGCAGGTGATGAACGCCTGGATGAATTCGCAGGGGCACAGAGCGAATATTTTAAGCACTTCCTACGAGAAAATCGGCGTGGGATATGCCGTTGATGAGAGCGGAACGACATACTGGGTACAGCTGTTTGCGAAATAAACCGTGAGTTTTATAAGAAAACATAAAAAATGCGTGATTTTATGTTGACAAACACAAAAATAACTGCTATGGTATAGGTACAAACATAAGAAGGAGAAAGAAGTAATGATGAAGATGAGCTTTAATTTCGCAGAGTACTATTACTTTACTGGAACAGCCAGTAAGGGTAATTTGTGATGCGAAATGAAAGCTGCTGACTCTGCTTTTCGTGCTGCTCAGATTGCTCTGTGCAGCATTTTTATTTTATCGGATTACCTATTATTTACCGGAGGTTATGAAAGATGATTGTGGTATTAAAACCCGGCGTACAGCAGGAAAAGAAAAATCAGTTGATCGAGTGGCTCAAAGGAATGGGACTCGGAATCCATATCTCGGATGGAGAATTTCAGACGGTACTTGGCCTGATCGGCGACACCAGTCAGGTGGATATGGATCTTCTTGCGAGTCTTGCGATTGTCGATTCTGTGAAACGAGTCACAGAACCGTTCAAGTGCTGTAACCGAAAATTCCATCCGGAAGATGTTGTTGTCGAGGTGGGAGATGTCAAGATCGGGCACGGAAATTTCTGCATGATCGCGGGTCCTTGTTCTGTAGAAAGT
>CAKQWL010000244.1 GCA_934278965.1 uncultured Clostridia bacterium
GCATGAAACAGAGGAACACTGAGATGAATAAAACCTATCATATTACGACATTCGGCTGTCAGATGAATGAGCATGACTCGGAAGTCATCGCGGGAATGCTTTCCGAACTGGGTTATACCGAAAGCAAGGAACGCAAAAATGCCGGAATCGTCATCATCAATACCTGCAGCGTCCGGGAAAATGCGGACAAGCGCTTTTTCGGCACGCTCGGGCAGCTGAAGCGCAGAAAGGAAGAGGGCGACGATTTTCTGATGTGCGTCTGCGGCTGTATGATGCAGCAGCAGCATATCATTGATACGATCAAGCAGAAATATCCGTGGGTCGATATCATTTTCGGTACACATAATATTCATGAATTTCCGAGACTGGTGGAAAATGTTGCAGCGGAGAAGAAAAAAGTAACGGATGTCTGGGAGGACGGAGGCGAGATCGTGGAAGGTCTTCCGGCAAAGCGGCTTTACCGGCATAAGGCATTCGTCAATATCATGTATGGGTGCAATAATTTTTGTACTTACTGCATCGTGCCTTATACCCGGGGAAGAGAGAGAAGCCGGAAGCCGGAGGAAATCACCGCGGAGATCCGCGCGTTGGCTGCAGACGGTGTGAAAGAAGTCATGCTGCTCGGGCAGAATGTCAATTCCTATAAGGGCGAGAGTGCAGACGGTTCCGGCTTCGTGGATTTTTCGGATCTGCTCTATCGGATCAACGAGATTGATGGGATTGAACGCATTCGCTTTATGACTTCTCATCCAAAAGATCTTTCGGATAAGTTGATTGAGGCCTTTACACGCTGCAGCAAGCTGTGCAAGTGCCTTCATCTGCCGGTGCAGTCCGGAAGCAGTGATGTACTGCGCAGAATGAATCGCCGGTATACGAAAGAGGATTATCTCAAGCTTGTGGAAAAGCTGCGCGCAGCCTGCCCGGAGATTGCCCTGACGACCGATATCATCGTTGGTTTTCCGGGAGAAACAGAAGAGGATTTTGCGGAAACGCTGGATTTGTGCCGGAAGGTAGAATATGATTCGGCATTTACTTTCCTCTATTCCGTGCGGAAAGGCACGCCTGCGGAGAAATTCGAGGATCAGATTCCGGAGGAAATCAAGCACCGCCGCTTTAACGAGCTGGTGGAAATCGTCAATGAGGCGTCGGCGAAGAAAAATGCCGCTTATGTCGGACGGACGCTGAAAGTGCTGGTAGACGGCGAAAGCAAGCGTGTACGTGGGGCGGAGAAGCTGCCGGCGGGAATGGCGATGATGTCCGGAAGAACGGATACCTTTAAGCTCGTTAATTTTGCGGGACGGAAGGATATGGCCGGCGAATTTGTGACAGTGAAGATTACGGAATCCAATACCTTCAGCTTGGTCGGAGAAGTGACGGAATAAGGGAAAGCCCTACCGTTTCGAAATTCCGAAAAAAGAAGAAAAAACCGAGAAAGAATCGCATAAAGCAGTGGGACCTCCCGTATACTGTACTACTTAGTACAGTGTATGGGAGGTTTTAATTTTGGATATAAATGAGAAGACCAATCTTTATGAAAGCATTGCGGAGAGGACACAGGGGAATATCTATCTCGGCGTAGTAGGACCGGTCAGAAGCGGGAAATCTACATTCATTAAACGCTTTATGGATCTTCTCGTCATGCCCAATCTGACAAGCAAATACGCCAAAGAACGCCTAAAGGACGAACTGCCGCAGAGCGGGGCCGGAAAGACCATTATGACAGCGGAGCCGAAGTTTATCCCGGATGAGGCCGTTTCCATCACCCTTTCGGGAAATGTCCGGTTTAAGCTGCGCATGGCGGACTGCGTCGGTTATCTGATCCCGGGCGTCATCGGTCATTTGGAAGAAGGGAAAATGCGAATGGTCGCGACCCCGTGGCGGGAAGAGAAAATGCCGTTTGCGGAGGCGGCAGAGCTCGGGACACGCAAGGTGATCCAGGAGCATTCGACCATCGGTATCGTGGTTACCACGGACGGAAGTATCGGAGAATTTGCGCGCGAGGATTATCTCGCAGCAGAAGAGCGCACCGTCTCGGAGCTTGCGCAGATCGGAAAACCGTTTGTCGTCATTCTTAATACGACGGCGCCGCAGAGTGAAAAAACGGCGGAGCTTGCCGCAGAGCTGCGTGAAAAGTATCGAGTGCCTGTTCTTCCAATCGACTGTATGCGGATGAAAGAAAGCGATGTCACGTCTCTTTTGAGTGAGGCAGTCAATCAATTCCCGGTCAGTCAAATCAACTTTTATCTTCCGGGATTTACCGAAGGACTGGCGGAGGAGCACTGGATCAAAGAAACGGTCATCTAGGCGCTTCTAAAATGGGCCGAGAGCTTTCGGAGTATCGAGGAAGTGCGCAGCAGTGTTGAAAAGCTGGCCGATGGAAATGTGATTGAAAGCGTTAAGGTCGAAAAGATCGATCCTGCAACCGGAAGCATCGATGTTGAAGTTCAAATGGTACAGGGATTATTCTATCAGGTGATTGAAGAGTTGATGGAACACGAAGTCAAAAATGATGCGGAATTTTTCGCACTCCTGCGTGAGTTTTCGGCGGCCAAGAAGGCGTACGACAAACTCGAATCGGCGATGCAGCAGGTAGAGCAGTGCGGGTACGGAATCGTACAGCCGCGGCTTTCGGAGATGACGCTCGAACAGCCGGAAATCTTCCGTCAGGGAAGCAAATACGGTGTGCGCCTGCGGGCGAAAGCGCCGAGCATGCATATGATCCGGACGGATATTACAACGGAAATCTCCCCGGTCGTCGGGACCGAGAAACAGTCCGAGGATCTTGTGAATCACCTGGTGACGGAATTTGAGCAGGATCCGGACCGCATCTGGGAAACGAATATTTTCGGAAAATCCCTTTATGAAATGGTCGAAGAACAAATGGAAAGCAAGCTGACCAGTGTGCCAGAGGGAATCCGTACCAAGGTGCAGCGCTCCTTACAAAAAATCAGCGACGAGGGAAAAGAGTATTTTATCTGCATTATTCTTTGATCCGAGCGGTACCAGCGCGCGGAGGTCCATCTGATGCGGTGCCGAATCGGCGGCCGAAAACCGGAGGAAATGGAAGAAAAAAGAAGCGGGAAAGCGCCTGCCGTGTTTCAAACGC
>CAKQWL010000245.1 GCA_934278965.1 uncultured Clostridia bacterium
CTTCTGCCTCTATTTTCTCCGCGACATTGGCAAGGATCTTTCCGTATCCGAGGAAGATTACCACGCGCTGTGCCATTTTTACTGCATCTCACTCGCTGCCCTGTGTGCCGACTGGCTCGAAAACGGCATGTCAGACTCGCCCGAAAGCCTCACTCAAACACTCAGCACTATCATTCACGGCTCGGCAAGACAAGCGCTTCTTCGCTTTTCCAAACAGGACGACTGACCCGTTTTGCTACAGCGGGATTCTCATCGTTCCGATTCCCTGCGCGTTTTCATATTCTCTCACAGCCAAGTTATACGCCGCGGTCGCGTTCGCAACGTTCAGATTGGCCTGATATACCTTTACCTGCGTGGAGAGAAGTTCCTCCGGTGTCGAAAGTCCTTCTTCGTAAGTCAGTTCTACCAGACGGAGGCCTTCACTTGCGTAATTCTTAAGGGCCTTGGCCGCTCCAAGCTCCGCCTTTTTATCTTCCAGGAGCGACGCCTTGTTTCGAACATCAATTTCAATCTGCACGCGCGCATCCTTCGCGGTTTTCTGCGCCGTCAAATAATTTACTTCCGCTGTCATTCTGGTCGATGAAGTTCTCGGATACGCACTCACACTATCCAAAAGCAGCTTGTAAATCTTCTCTGCAAAATCCGCTCCCTTAATCTCGTTTCGGTTTGCCAGTGCACTCTTCACTGCCTCATCCACTGCCGGTACCTTCGCCGCATCCGCTGTCAGCTTATCGGTGAACACGACCTTCTGCATCGGCTGGAATCCAAGCAGGTAATTAAAACTCATGTGCGCGTATTCCATCTTCGTTTCGGCCGAGCGGACCTGACTTTCCGCATCCGTCACCGCGCTCTGCGCCTCCAGGACATCTTTTTTCGAAAGCATCCCCACATTTTTCTTTGCTGTCACATTCTGAAGAATCTTCTTTTGAGCGGTAAGATTCTCTTTCGCAATCCTGTAATTTTCCTCCGCCAGAAGCACAGTATCGTAAATATCGATCGTATCCTTCTCAATCTGATTCATATCCGCCTTGTAGTTGTCCTCCGCGTACTTTCTCGCAAAGTCCCGGCGTTCTTTCATAATATTTTTATTCGTCGAAGAAACTCCGGCATTCCGCGCCGCCGCGATCGAATCTGCAATGGTCTGGTTGGTCATCGTCGCAATCGTCCCTGCCAGCACCATATCCGTCTGGTTCGGCGCAAGTCCGTACTGCTGCATGACCTGCAGCGCTGTCACACGCTGTGAGCCGGCTGCCCGGATTGAATCCAGCCCCTCCGAAATCGTCTTATAGTTTTCCGAATATCCATTCGCGATTGCCGTATCCGATTCTTTATTCAATTTCGCGGTCTCTGCCCGCGCGCCGGTCGTCGTCATAATTTCGATTGCCTCTGCCATCGAAAGGCGCTTCACCTCTCCGCCGGAAGCAGTGTCCGCGAACGAAGCCGCCGCGCTGCCCATGACAAGGAATGCCGCCAGAAATACACTTACTACCCTGCTCTTCATTTTTGCTCCCATATCCTTTCACTTCATTTTCTCTCATTCTCTCATCCCGAGGTCCATGGTATGAAGCCCCCTTGCCCCGGATTACGCTACTATATTACCACCGAAAAAAACAAGTTTAACTATGCAAAATCGTACAAATGTATGGTTTTTATACATCTGTACGATTCTGTAAAAAACTTTATTAAAATGGAAATTTTCTTGCAATTTTTGAAGACCGATTTCAGCGGCACCTACGCCCAACCGATTGCCGTTTGGCCCAAGAAAGAAATCATTACACAATCTTCTCAAAAACCATCGTCGCCTGAATGCGATCTCCGCCCATAAGCCCCTTGCTTCCGCCATTGGATGTGGTGATTGTATGAAGCCTGTATCCTTTCTGGGCCTGCTGGTTAATAACTTTTTCTAATTCAACAAGATTCCCGGAACCAGTTCCTAGGAATTTTTCCTTTAAGGTAACCTGAAGCACCACATACTGGTAATCTTTTCCCGATGCCGTTGAAAATGTCGAAGAATCCCCATAATTCATAAAAACAACCTCCTAACAATAATAGCTTTCTCTTAGCCGCAGCAACTCTGTATACCTATGTTTTATCATACCTGAACACACCGGTCAATCCTTAACCTCAATATTGAAGATCCTGTTCAAAACGGCGGTACGGGAAGGTTGAAATTTCAATGGTTTCGGGGAAACTGCAATAACAAAACACCTCCGAAGAGGTGTCATGTGTGGTGACCCCACCGGGACTCGAACCCGGGTTACCGCC
>CAKQWL010000246.1 GCA_934278965.1 uncultured Clostridia bacterium
TAGAAAGGGACTGCCGGATAACTGAATTATGCGTATGTAATGAAGGAACCCGGCTTTTTATTTTAGAATCTATGGGAAGAGCATCAAATCAGATCAAAAAAAGGCTGGTTATCGGATTTTCACTGGTTTGTCTTTTGATGGTAATGCTGTGCATGAAGGTCGGATGGATCCAGGTCGTGCGCGGCGCGGAATACTCCAAAATGGCAGTAGAACAGCAGACAAAGGATATGCCGATCGCGGCCAAACGGGGAAGCATTCTGGATCGGAACGGAGAGGAACTGGCGACCAGCGCAGTTTGTTATTCGGTATGGGTGAGACCGGCGCAGGTGCGTTCCGGGAAGACTGAGGAGCAAAAAGAAGCCAATGTGGAAACCTGCATCCGGACGCTTGCGGAGATCCTCGGAATGGAAGAAAGTGATGTGCGGGAGCTGGTCACGAAGAAACAGTCGCTTGTCAAGATCGCCAAATATCTTGATAAAGAAACGGCCGATAAAATCCGAAATGAAAAAATGACCGGCGTCGAGATTGCGGAAGATGTGAAGCGGCACTACCCGCTCGGGGATTTTGCCTCGCAGCTTCTCGGCAGCGTGACGGATGACAATAACGGGCTGGCCGGTGTGGAACTCAGATACAACCAGTACCTTTCCGGTATTGCGGGAAGGTGGATTAAGAATACCGACCGAAACGGTCTTCGTCTTTCTTACGGCGTGGAGAAGTATTATCAGGCGGAGGACGGACTGAATGTCGTCCTGACGATTGATGAAATCATTCAGCATTATGTAGAAAAATCACTGGATACCGTACAGCAGAAAACGGGGGCCGATCGTGTAATGTGCCTGGTGATGGACCCGAAGACCGGCGATATCTTGGCGATGGGGATTACACCGGGATACGATCCGAACAATCCGCGTGTGCCGCTTGACGAAACCGAAGCCGCTTATGTGGAGAGTCTGACAGATGAAGAAAAATTGGCTTACTGGAATCAAATGTGGCGTAATCCGATCGTCAGCGATGTCTATGAGCCGGGATCCACATCCAAGCTGCTGACGACGGCGATGGCGCTGGAGGAGGGGCTGACGAGTCTGGATGATCGGTTCTACTGCAGCGGCCGATACACCGTCGGAGATACACTTTTGAAATGCTGGCGTTACTATAATCCGCACGGGAGCGAGAATCTCGTGCAGGCGGTCGGCAATTCGTGCAACCCGGTCTTTATTCAGCTGGCACAGCGCCTTGGTATCCAGAAGTTTTACGATTATCTGCAGCTTTTCGGTATGACGGAGCGTACCGGCATTGATTATCCGGGGGAGGCTTATCCGATTCTTCAAAATATCGATACTGCCGGGCCGGTCGGACTTGCGACGATGTCCTACGGCCAGGGAATCGCGGTCAGCATGGTGCAGCAGCTTACGGCGATCTGTTCGCTCGGAAACGACGGAAAGCTGATGCAGCCGAGGCTGGTAAAAGCACTGACGGATGAGGACGGGAATGTGATACAGGAGTTTCCGACGACGGAAGTGCGCCAGGTGGTTTCGGAAAAAACGGCGCAGGAGATGTGTCTGATCATGGAATCCGTTGTTTCGGAGGGGGGCGGCGGAACAGCCAAAATCCCGGGATACCGCATCGGCGGCAAGACCGGTACCGCTAATAAAGCTTCCGGCGGAGGATACAGCAGTGAAACGTATTCCTCCTTTGTCGGGATGGCGCCGATGGACGATCCGCAGATCGCGATCCTGATCGTAGTCGATAATCCGAAAGGCGTCAAATTCGGAAGCCAGACGGCCGCGCCGGGAGCAAAACTGATTCTCGAAGATACGCTGCGCTATTTGCAGGTGCAGCCGGAATATACACAGGAAGAGCTTCAGCAGATAAACAGTAAGATGAGCGCGGTGCCGGATGTAACAGGACTTTCGCTCAGTGCCGCGATTGGGAAGGTCGGCGGAGCGTCGCTGAATTACATCGTGTCGCCGGCTGTTACAGAAGCAGACAATGACAGTGATTTCACGATTATCGACCAGTATCCGAAGGCCGGTGAAGCGCTGCAGACGGGAGGTACAGTTTATCTTTACAGGGAGTGATCTGCTTGACAGATATTTTTGGGATTACGGGTACGAACGGGAAAACAACGACAGCGTATATGCTGGATCGGATTCTACAGAAGTCGGGAGGTCGTCCGGCCCTGATCGGAACGGTAACGCACCGAATCGGCTCCAAGGTCTATGAGGCGGTCAATACGACACCGGGGAAAGAGGTGCTGGCCGTCTATCTCCGGGAGGCGGAAAGGCAGAATCTGGATAGTGTGATTATGGAGGTTTCTTCTCATGCCTTGGTGCAGGGAAGAGCAGATGATGTACCGATCCGGTATGCCGCGTTTCTGAACCTGACACAGGATCATTTGGATTACCACCGGACAATGGAAGAATATTACGCCGCAAAAAAGAAATTATTTGATTTTAAAACTCTTTTTACGGCAATAATCAATATCGATGATGAATACGGAAAACGCCTTGCGGAAGAATTGACCGCAGAAAAAAGCTTTCGGATTCTGACCTTTACCTTGGACGAGGAGAAGAAGGACGCGACCTTTCAGGCCCGGGTTTTGTCCGCCGGATTTGAAGGAAGCCGCTTTGAGTTATCGTATCCGAAGCCGAGTGAAGGAAGGCTGGGAGTGCAGGAGTTTTTCCTTCCGCGTCCGGGGCGCCACCATATTGTCGATGCGGTGTGCGCCTCCGCGCTTGCATTCGCGTCCGGCGGGAGCCGGATGATCGAGACGGCGAGCGAGGCACTTTCGGATTTTCCGGGCGCGCCGGGGCGTTTTGAAGTCCTGCGGAGCGAAGCGAAGAATCTGACTGCAATCTGTGATTATGCCCACACACCGGATGCGCTGGAAAACCTGCTGCGGACGGTACGGGAGATTCGGGAAAGCAGTACTTCGAACAAACGGGGACGGATTATCACCGTATTTGGATGCGGCGGGGACCGGGATAAGGGAAAGCGTCCGTTGATGGGTCGGATCGCGGGAGTGATGTCGGATTACACCATCATCACCAGTGACAATCCGAGAAATGAAGATCCGCTCGATATCATCGGAGAGATTGAAGAAGGAATTTACGAGACTGCGGCGGGATATTCCGTAACGGCTGATCGCAGAAGTGCGATCACGCGAGCCGTCATGCTGGCAAGACCGGGGGATATCATTGTCGTTGCGGGGAAAGGACATGAAACTTATCAGATCGTCGGAAACCGAAAGAAGCATTTTGACGATCGCGAAGTCTTAAAGGAATTATTATGAAACCATTAACAGTACAGGAAATCCGGGAAGCAGCAGCGGGGAGTCTCCTTTCCGGGGCGGAAGACCTGCTTGTGACGGGAGTGGAAATGGACTCCCGTATCATGAAGCCGGGGGACTGCTTCTTCGCCCTTTCGGGAGAGAGAAGTGACGGAAATGATTATATCAAGGCGGCTTTTTCCGGCGGGGCGGTGTGCGCGGTAGTTACCGACCCTGCGCGTGCCGAAGAGGCGGCGAAGGCGTTTCCGGGGCGGGCAGTCATCGTGGTCAAGGATGCTCAGCAGGCGCTGGGAGACCTGGCTGCTTACTATCTGAGGAAATTTCAGATTCCAAAAGTGGCCGTGACCGGAAGCAATGGGAAAACAACGACAAAGGATATGCTGCATGCGGTCCTGAGTCAAAAATATAAGACGCATAAAACACCGGTGAACCGAAACAATCTGATCGGACTTCCGCTGACCGTTCTGTCTCTGGAGGAGGATGCGGAGGCGGCGGTATTCGAAATGGGGATGGACACCTTTGGAGAAATTCACCGAATGGCGGAGATTGTCCGGCCGGATATCGCGATCATCACGAATGTCGGCGTGGCGCATATCGAACGGCTGGGAAGCCGAGAGGGAATCCTTTCCGCCAAATTGGAGATCCGGGATTTCTTCGGTCCGGAGAATGTGCTGATTATCAATGATGAGGGGGATCTTCTGAACCGAGCGGCTGCGAGGGGAAATTACAGGCTCGTCACGGTTGGACGGAACGGAAAAAATGATTTTATTCTCTCAGATGTCGAGAGCAGCGGAGAGGACGGAACGGCATTCACTTTGGAACACGGTGAGAGTACCCAGCGGTATATCCTGCCTGTTCCGGGGGAATATAATGCTGTAAATGCTTCTCTCGCGGCGGCGGCGGCGTCCCTTCTCGGGATTTCGCCGGGGGAGGTTAAAAAGGGGCTGGCTGCCTTCCGCCCGTCGGAAAAACGAATGGATATTCGGGGCGCACATGGGATCAAGGTGATTGATGATACCTACAACGCGAGTCCGCCGGCGATGCGGGCGGCGATTGATGTCTTGATGAGCACCAAAGGCGTTCGGAAGGTTGCGATCCTCGGGGATATGTTCGAGCTTGGAGAAAAGAGTGAGGAGTATCACCGGGAGGTCGGACGCTACGCGGCAGAAAGCGGGGTACAGCTTTTCATTGGGGTAGGAGAGCGTTCGCGGTTTGCGTGCGAGAGCGCAGCGGAAATTTTAGGCGCGGAAAGGGTCGCCTATTTTGCCGAAAAATCCGATTTGGAATCGCAGATCGAAAATTTCATCGGCTCCGGAGATGTGGTGCTGGTGAAAGGTTCAAGGGGGATGGCAATGGAAACGATTGTGAAAAAGATACTGGAGCAGAGAAAAGGATAAAAGGTAAGAAAATATGGGTTATGTTCAGATCGGATTTGTCATCGTCATGGCATTCCTCGTAGGAGTGACATTTACGAATCTTCTCATCCCGATTTTACAGAGAAAACATGCGGGTCAGAATATCAGAGAAGACGGACCGCAGTCGCATTTGAAGAAGGCGGGAACGCCGAGTATGGGCGGAATCGCGATTATTGTGTCAACGC
>CAKQWL010000247.1 GCA_934278965.1 uncultured Clostridia bacterium
TCGGAGGAAGCGCCTCTGATGGCTTCCGAGATCAGCAGCGAACTGCGGCGCGCCAAGGAAAACACGCTGGAAGCGGCAGAACTGATGGAATCGGAAGATTTGTCCGAAGAAGAGCAAAACGCCGGGCAAAAACTTTATGCGTATGTTGAAATAACAGAATATTATATTCTGGTGATGGAAAATATCGCTTATATGGCAGCCGCGGGAGAGGATTATTCTATCCTTGCAGAGACATTTTTGACATTCGCATTGGAATCTGATAAAGCGATGGATGCGGCAAGGGAGGCGATCGAGTGTTTGTAAGGGCAATTGAACTTGTGAGCGGATTTACGCGGCCCGTCTTTTCTATTTCACGCTATTACGGGCAGGACAGCGTCCTTCCCGGCGCTGCGACAATTTTCTTTGTCAATGAGGATGGCTGGGCGGTCACATCCAAACAGACAGCCAAAATGATCGTTTCGGCAGGCGGAATCGATCGGAAGTACGCGGAGTTTCGCGAAGAAAAACAGAAGATCACAAGTGAAGAGGAGCTTCATCTGCTGGAGGAACGCTATCAGTACAAAAGCGGTGTCCTTTGTCAGCGGAAGGTAAGCTTTGTGGATTCCGTCGATCGGATGGAACGGATTGAGTGCCGGATGCATCCGCATTACAATTTGGCGCTGCTGCATTTCTGCGGGTATCATGAGCGGGTGTATACCGGGCACGCGACCTTTGCGGCGTCCTCCGATACGGTGAAACCGGGGAGGAGCTTGTGCAGGCTTGGGTACCCGTTTCCGGAATTTCGTAATTTTTCTTACGACAGGGAAAGAGACGATATCGTCTGGACAAAAGGAAAAACAACGAGTCCCTGCTTTCCGGCAGACGGAATGGTGACGCGCCTGCTGGCGTCCGAGAAGCGCGAGATTGTCGGTATTGAGCTCAGTACGCCGGGACTTGCGGGAATTGCCGGCGGACCGTTATTTGATCCGAGAGGGATTGTTTACGGGATGCAGAGTACTATCAGTTCCATGAATTTCGGGCATTGCATTCACATGGATGTCATTAAATCGTTCCTTTTTCAGGAGGGCGTTTTGTATTACGAAGATCAGCTCGGCGCGCAGCTTCGGCAGTCGGATCAGAGTCTGCTGCGGCAGGGAATCATTCCCGAGGGCGGGCATGGAAAAATGAGCTGATGGCAAGGTGCGTTGCTCAAAGGAAAAAAGAAAGAAGATATGGATATGAAAGAAAACAGGATTCGGAGTCGAAACGGGCTCTCGGATCCTTTTTTGTGTAACCGAACTGTAATTTGAGTCCGACTTGAATTTCAGGTATAATGATAGGATAGGCTTGCTGTATACTTTACGCGGAAATGTACAGAAAGCACTTGATTTGCAGACAGGAAAGGGACAAGCTCTTTATGATAAAATATTCGAGGATGGCAGCACTGCTTTTTGTGGATCTGCTGATTGTGAATTTTTCTTATATCTTCGCGCTGCTTCTGCGGTTTGAGTTTGATGTGAACAGCAACCAGTTTTATCAGTATTTTTCGGTTTACGCGGATAATATTTTTCCGTTGACCGCGGCGGCGCTGCTTGCATTTGCGCTGCTGGGGCTTTACACGAGCATCTGGCGTTACGCCGGTTCGGAGGAATTGGTAAAAATTGCGATTGGTTCGGTGCTGGCGCCGATCTTCGGGCTGGCATTTCTGACGATTGCGCGGCCGCTCACGATTTTGCCGCGAAGTGTTTATATTATTTCCGGCATGATGATGTTCGTGCTGGTGGCAGCGTCAAGGTATCTTTACCGCTTTTTGCGCAATCTGCGCAATCCGGGGAGCTTCAACAGTTTTGTCTTTCGGTTCGGCAAGCGGGAATTGATCGGCAGCGATGTGATAAAAGTCATGGTTGTCGGGGCGGGGGATGCCGGGGCATCGATCATCAAGGAGATCCGGCAGCATCCGGAATACGGCAAAAAAGTGGTCGCGGCGATTGACGACGACCCCAATAAAATCGGCAAGCGTATTTCGGGCATTCGAATTGTCGGGAATCGTTCCAAGATTAAAAATATGGTGCGGAAAAAATCCGTTGACGAAATTATTGTGGCGATACCGTCCGCGAATCATAAAGAAATTCAGAACATCTTAAATGAGTGCAATAAGACAAAATGCAAGATCAAGGTGCTCCCGTCGCTGATCGACCTGATCAACGGGACCGTCAGCGTAAGCAATCTTCGGGATGTGGAGATTGAGGATCTGCTCGGCCGCGATCCGGTAAGAGTAAATCTTCGGGAAATTTCCGGGTATCTGGAAGATAAAATCGTTCTGGTAACGGGCGGCGGCGGTTCGATCGGGTCGGAGCTGTGCCGACAGATCGCACGGTTTCGTCCGCGCCGGCTGATCGCGCTTGACATTTACGAAAATACGATTTTTGAACTTGCCAATGAAATGCGGGCGAAATATCCGGCCCTTTCCTTTGAGGTGGTCATCGGTTCGATTCGGAATTTGGAGCGGATGACGGAAGTGTTTGAAAAGTATAAGCCGCATGTCGTTTTTCATGCAGCGGCACATAAGCATGTCCCGTTGATGGAGAACAACCCGAAAGAGGCAGTCCTGAACAATATTATCGGGACAAAGAATATGATTGATCTGTCGGACCGATATTCGGCCTCCAAGTTCGTCATGATTTCAACGGATAAGGCTGTGAATCCGGTCAATGTTATGGGAGCAACGAAACGCGCGGGAGAGATGCTGCTGCAGGAGAAGAGTGTGCACTCCAGGACGAGCTATACCGCGGTGCGTTTCGGAAATGTCCTTGGAAGCAATGGTTCGGTCATTCCAATCTTTCGGAAGCAGATTGCTTCCGGCGGACCGGTGACGGTCACGCATCCAGAAATTACCCGATATTTTATGACGATTCCGGAAGCGGTGCAGTTGGTGATCCAGGCGGGCGCGATGGCGGACGGCGGCGAAATCTTTGTGCTGGATATGGGAGAACCGGTAAAGATCATGGATCTTGCGGAAAAAATTATTCGGCTTTCCGGTTATACGCCGGGTGTGGATATTGATATCCGGATTACGGGACTTCGCCCGGGAGAAAAGCTGTACGAGGAACTGCTGCTGGATAAGGAAAAGGTGGAAAAGACGGCGCACCAGAAGATTTATGTGGAGCATCCTCTTCCGACGGACCCGGAGCTGCTCCGGCTTCTTTCGGAGGACGGGGGACGCGGTCTTGAAGAAGAAATTGCCCGAATTGTGAAGCTGGATGACCGTCAGGTGAAGGAATGGCTTCACCGGCTGGTCGCGAATTATACGCCGCAGGAGTAGTAGGGGCCGCGGGAAAAGAAAGGAACCCTGAGATGGGATTTGAATTAAAGGTTGATTTGACGCAAACAGGAATGAAGGAAGAGGAAACCGCTCAGCTTGTAAGAGAGGCACTTGCTTTGTACCACGAGTTCCGCACGGGGCGAAGGGCGTTTACCGGGTGGGTAGGTCTGCCGGAAAGACAGGGGCGAGAAGAACTGGACGCAATTCTCACGGCCGGAGAGAAAATCCGGACTTCCTGCAGCATTTTGATTGTTATCGGCATCGGAGGCTCCTGCCTCGGGGCCTGTGCAGCGATCGCGGCACTCCAGGAAAAAGGCGCGGGCGGGCCGGAAGTGATCTTTGCCGGAAACAGCCTGAGCGGGACTTATCATGCCGGGATTCTGCGGAGACTCATGAGGGAAGAAACCTGCCTCTGCGTCATTTCTAAATCCGGAGAGACTACTGAGACGAGAGCTGCTTTTTCAATCTTTCAGGATGCGATGATTCGGAAGTACGGTATGCAGGAAGCGAAAAAACGAATTTTCGTTGTAACGGATCAGAAAAAAGGCGCGCTCCGTGGGGAAGCGGAGAAAATGGGATATGAAACTTTTGCGGTGCCGGAGGATGTCAGCGGACGGTATTCCGTGCTGACGCCGGTAGGGCTTCTGCCGATTGCTGCAGCGGGCATTGATATCGAGGCCCTTCTCGCAGGTGCCGCCGGGGAGGCGAGACGGATTCACGCGGAGGCAGAGCGGCTCTCCGCGCTTTCGAGCGCGGCGGGGCTCGGAAACAGGGAACTTGAGGTGACGGGCGTGTTCGCCTACGCGGCACAGAGACAGATCCTTTTTCAGAAGGGAAAGCTGCTGGAGATTTTCGAATATTACGAGCCGCAGCTGCAGTATTTTGCGGAATGGCTTAAGCAGCTTTTCGGAGAATCGGAAGGGAAAAACGGCGGCGGAATTTTTCCGGTATCCCTGTCTTTTTGCGCGGATCTTCACTCGATGGGTCAATTTCTGCAAGAAGGAAATCCGATCTTCTTTGAAACGGTGCTTCATGTCCGGCAGCCCGATGAAGATTTGTCGCTTCCGGATACCGCCGGAGCCGGACTGGCTTCCCGGAGTCTGAATGAGTTGAACCGGGCCGCGCACGATGGCGTGATCGCGGCGCACCGCAAAGAGGGGCTCCCGATTGTGACGGTCGAGATCGACCGGCTTTTGCCGGAAGAATTCGGGGCCATGGTGTATTTCTTTGAAATGGCCTGCGCACTGAGCGCGGCGCTCTCCGGGGCGGATCCGTTCAATCAGCCGGGGGTTGAGAGTTATAAAACGGAAATGTGGAAAATGCTTGCGGAACCAAGTAAGAGTGAATAAGGGACAAAGAAAAAGAGGAATTAGAGAATGAAGAAAATGCGGAAATTTTGGGAAGGCTTCGATCGGAAATATTTCTTCCGGCGTTTTGTCATCTATCTTGCAGTATTGACAATTGTGCTGATTCCGGTCAATGTCGCGCTGGCAAAGCTTGGAAGTGTGCGTCTTTTTGCGGGGACGGACAGCTTGGTGGACGATATGAATTACATTATAGATCCGGACAGCCCGTTTTATGATGATTTTAAAAACAGCAAGAGGGTCAATGTTCTGATGCTGGGTGTGAACGACGGATTGTCGGATGTGATGATGCTGGGAAGTTATGATCTTCGGAATCAGCGGGTCGATATTATCTCCGTGCCGCGGGACACTTACTATTACCGTTCCGATTATAAAAGCGCCGCGGCGCAGAAAATCAATTCGATCTACCACACGGAGGATGTTGTCAAGACTGCGGAGGCCGTGTCGGAGGTCTTGCTCGGAATGCCGATCAATTATTATGTCGTGGTGGATTATGACGCAGTGCGGGCGATCGTCGATGAAATGGGAGGCGTGCCGGTAAACATTCCGTTTACGATGAAATATGATGATCCGTATGACACCCCGCCGCTGCATATTTACTTTGAGGAGGGGCCGACGGTCCTTTCCGGAGACGACGCGGTGAAATATCTTCGGTACCGGAAGGGATACAAAACCGGAGACATCGGCAGAATTTCGGCACACCAGGAATTTGTGAAGGCGGCGATCCGGAAAGCGCTGGAACATGGACCGGTTGCCGTTGCGAAGGTTGCTTTTCGGGAGATCGAATCGGATATCCCGCTGGATATGCTCCTGACCCTCGCGGGAAAAGCCGCGGGACTGGATTCGGAAAATGTGTATACCTGGATGGTGCCGGGCCACTCGGGGATGGCCAACGGAGCGTCCTACTGGTATGCGGATTTGCAGGAAACGGAGCAGATGATCGACGAAATCTATCATTTTGAGGATTATGAGACGGAGAATGCAGGGGATGCTGCGGGGGATGGGGAGGAAAACGGGGCTGCCTCCAATGCGTGAAAAAAGAAATAATTTTTCCGCAATTTGGTCTTTACAATCCTTGTTTATATGATATAATGAGTATATGAAAAAGTTAATTTTTTAACAAAGCAATGTTTTTTAAGGGAGGATATTGTAATGAAGAAAATCGGCGTACTTGGAACAGGTACAATGGGCGCTGGAATCATCCAGGTTCTCGCACAGAACGGTTACGAAGTAGTGCTTAGAGCCAGAAGAGAAACTTCGGTTGAAAAGGGTATCGCAACAGTAAACAAGAATCTGGAAAAGCTGGTTGCAAAGGAAAAGATCACAGCAGATGCAAAAGCAGAGATCATGGGAAGAATCCATGGCTCCACAGATATCAATATCGTTGCGGACGCAGATCTGATCATCGAAGCTGCAACAGAAGAGATGGAATCAAAGAAAGCACTGTTTGCTGAGCTCGACAAGCTCTGCAAGCCGGAAGCGGTTATTGCTACGAACACTTCCTCATTGTCAATTACAGAGATTGCTTCCGCAACGGAGAGACCGGATAAGGTTATCGGTATGCATTTCTTCAATCCTGTACCTGCAATGAAGCTGGTTGAGATCATCTGCGGTCTCGCAACATCCGAAGAGACAAAGAAGGCTGTTATTGATCTTGCGACAGTTCTCGGAAAGACTCCGGTAGAAGTAGAAGAGGCTCCTGGATTTGTTGTAAACAGAATCCTGATCCCGATGATCAACGAAGCAGTAGGTATCCTTGCTGACGGCGTTGCATCTGCGGAAGGTATCGACGCAGCGATGAAGCTCGGCGCAAACCACCCGATGGGACCTCTCGCACTCGGCGATCTGGTTGGTCTTGATGTTTGTCTGGCAATCATGGAAACTCTGTACAGAGAATTCGGAGATACAAAGTACAGACCGCATCCGCTTCTCAGAAAGATGGTAAGAGCAGGAAAGCTCGGACAGAAGACAGGCGTAGGCTTCTTCGATTACAGCAAATAAAGATTAGAACCGCTTAGGCGGAGAAGAAGTGTGTGAACAGGATCGTTTTCATGCTTTTCGGTAAACGGCGCGATATGCTGAGGCATATCGCGCCGTTTGTTTGGTTGTAATGAAAATCGGCAGGGGCGGCCCAAGTTCGTACCCATGTCGATGGCATGGCGGCGGGTCCAGGCAAATTCAATATCCGCA
>CAKQWL010000248.1 GCA_934278965.1 uncultured Clostridia bacterium
CCGCTAACCGAATGATCGAAGAATTCATGTTGGCGGCAAACGAAACCGTAGCAAAGCATTTTGCCTTTCTGCAAGTTCCTTTTTTGTATCGGGTGCATGAAAAGCCGGATACGGCAAAGCTGGAGGAACTGCGTATTTTTCTGCGGGGATTCGGCATTTTGCTGAATGGAAACGCGGACAGTATTCATCCGAAGGTGCTGGCAAACATTCTGGAAGAGATTAAGGGAACCTCTTACGAAAATGTGGTCAGTACGGTTCTGCTGCGTTCGATGCGGAAGGCGGTCTACGATACGGAGTGCCTCGGGCATTTCGGCCTTTCTTTGAAGTATTACTGCCATTTCACTTCGCCGATCCGCCGTTATCCGGATTTGATGATCCACCGGATTATCAAAGAAACGCTGCGGACTTTTCCGGAAAAGGCGCGCATCCAAAAGCTGACGCAGAAGACAGAAAAAGCGGCGGCACTCTCTTCGGATAATGAACGGAAGGCGGTAGAACTGGAACGTGATGTGGAAAAGCTGAAAAAGGCGGAATATCTTTCGCATCACATTGGAGAGGAATTTGACGGTATTATCAGCGGTGTGACGGGGTACGGAATTTATGTTCAGCTGGAAAATACGATTGAGGGAATGGTACGCATCGAAACGCTTCACGACGATTACTATGATTATGAGCCGGAGAAGTATCGGCTGATCGGCAGAGGCAGCGGAAACTGCTATACCCTGGGCGATCAGGTACGCATCCGTGTGACGGATGTTCGCAGCGAGGTGCGGGAGGTCGATTTTGCTTTATTGTCCGGAAAAACAAGGGCGCTTCGAGAAAAACCGAATAACAAAAACAGAAAAAGAAAATAAAGTTCGGGATTTTACCGAGAAATTTTGAAATAAAGTCCGTATTTGCTTGTGACAATGCGGACTTTATGGTATTATAAAGGCAGAACAAAGAAAGTGAACTCAAAAAACACGAACAATATATCATCAGAACGCGGGGAATATTCAGAAAGAAAGGTGTAGAGATGGTAAGACGCATTTATGTGGAGAAGAAGGAGGGCTTTAACGTTGAGGCAGCAGGGATCCTGAATGATCTGAAGGAAAACCTTCATACCGAGGGTGTCACTTCCGTGCGCGTAATCAATCGTTACGATGTGGAAGGGATTTCGGACGAGACGTATGAAAGAGCAAGATGCACAGTGTTTGCAGAGCCGGCCGTGGATGTCGTATGTGACGAGAAAATTCCGGAGGGAGCGGGCTCTGTTTTTTTTGCGGTAGAATTCCTTCCGGGGCAATATGATCAGAGGGCGGACTCTGCGGCACAGTGTATTCGGCTTCTGGACCCGGAATCTGAAGCTGCTGTGCGTTTTGCGCGGATGATCGTACTGGACGGACAGGTGTCCGAAGAGGAGCTTGCGCAGATCAAGGCTTATCTGATCAATCCGGTGGATTCCCGGGAAGCGTCGCTGGAAAAGCCGGAGACGCTTGCGATGGAGATGGACGCGCCGCTTCCGGTGGAAACGATTGGTGGATTTTGCCGAATGACCGATAAAGAGCTGGGTGTTTTCGGAAAAGAAATGGGATTTGCGATGAGCGATGCGGACCTTCGCTTCGTTCGGGAGCACTTTGCTGAGAAGGAACAGCGGGATCCGACCGTTACGGAATTAAAGGTAATCGATACCTACTGGTCCGATCACTGCAGACATACGACCTTTAATACAGTCATCACAGATGTGGAGTTTGAGAACGGAAATGGAAGCGGTATCGTTGAGGAGGCGTTCCGGGAGTATCTTGCGATGCGGGATGAGGTCTACGGAGAACGCGCAGGCGAAAAAGAAATCTGTCTGATGGATCTGGCGGTGATCGGCGCGAAGTATCTGAAGAAAAAAGGGATGCTGGACGACTTGGATGAGTCGGACGAGATTAACGCGTGCAGTATCAAGGTCAAGGCCGAGGTAGACGGAGAGATCGAAGACTGGGTAGTGATGTTTAAAAACGAAACGCACAATCACCCGACCGAAATCGAACCGTTCGGCGGTGCGGCGACCTGTCTCGGCGGTGCGATTCGGGACCCGCTTTCGGGACGCTCCTTTGTTTATCAGGCAATGCGTGTGACCGGTGCGGCAGATCCTCGGACACCGGTGTCCGAAACGCTGCACGGCAAACTGCCGCAGCGGAAAATTACGACAGAGGCTGCGGCGGGATATAGCTCTTACGGGAATCAAATCGGGCTTCCGACCGGGCAGGTCACAGAGATCTATGATCCGGGTTATGCTGCGAAGCGAATGGAGGTCGGCGCGGTAATCGGTGCCGCACCGGCGGATCATATCCGGCGTGAGACACCGGAACCGGGCGATCGAATCGTGCTGGTCGGCGGCAGGACAGGAAGAGACGGCTGCGGCGGCGCAACCGGTTCATCAAAAGAGCATACGGAAGAATCGATCGAGACTTGCGGTTCGGAGGTTCAGAAAGGAAACGCGCTGACAGAACGGAATATCCAGAGAATGTTCCGGCGGAAAGAAGTGGCGCAGCTGATCAAGCGCTGCAATGATTTCGGGGCGGGAGGCGTGTCCGTCGCCATCGGCGAGCTGGCGGACAGCATCGATGTTTCGCTGGACAAAGTACCGAAAAAGTATGAAGGACTCGATGGAACGGAACTTGCGATTTCCGAATCGCAGGAACGGATGGCGGTTGTCATTGGAAAAGAAGATGAAGAGCGGTTTATTGCTTACGCAAGAGAAGAAAACCTGGAGGCAACGACGGTTGCGGAGGTAACGGACAGCGGGCGGTTCCGAATGTTTTTCCGGGGACAGAAGGTGCTGGATTTGGGAAGAGATTTTCTGAATACGAACGGCGTCAAGCAGCGGACGAAGGTTTTGGTTCGGGAGCCGGCCGAGAAGAAGTCGCTTTTCGCTTATGATCCGGAATCCAAGATTACGGATCTCCTGTCGGATCTGAATTGCTGCAGCCAGAAAGGACTGGTGGAACGCTTTGACAGTACAGTCGGAGGAAACACGATTTTAATGCCGCTCGGCGGAAAGCTCCAGCTGACACCGGCATGCGGAATGGCGGCGAAGCTTCCGACTGTGAATGTAAATACAACGACCTCCACGCTGATGGCGTTTGGATTCGATCCGCAGCTTTCGGCGAAAAGTCCATATCACGGAGCGCTGTATGCGGTCATTGATTCTGTGACAAAGATTGCAGCAATGGGAGGAGATATTTCAAAAGTAAGGCTTTCCTTCCAGGAATATTTTGAAAAAATGACAGAGGACCCGTCTGTGTGGGGTAAGCCGTTCTCCGCTTTGCTCGGTGCGCTGACGGCGCAGAGAAAACTCGGGATTCCGGCAATCGGAGGCAAGGACAGCATGTCCGGGACCTTTATGGACCTGCATGTTCCGCCGACCCTGATCTCCTTCGCGGTCGGTATGGCAAATTCGGACCATATTCTTTCGCCGGAGTTCAAAAGAACAGACAGCCATATTGTTTATCTGACGCCGGGCAGAGATGAAAACGGCGTGATCGATTTTGAAAATTATATTGCCAATATGAAGCGTGTACGCCGTTTGGTAACGGAGAACAGTGTACTTTCGATCAATACGATCGGAAAAGGCGGTCTCTTTATTTCGCTGCTGAAAATGGCGGCGGGAAATTCAATCGGTGTAACGGTGGACGGTGTAACAGAAAGCGAACTTCGCCTTCCGGATTACGGCGGACTGCTCCTTGAAATTGCGGGAGAAGAGGATGTTCAGGATTTGTTTGCCGAAACGACTTACAAAAAAATCGGAACAACCACCGAAAAGAAAACGATCGAGATCAAGAGTGCCGGACTGGTGCTCGGACTGCATCAGGCAGTACGGGATTGGTGTGCGCCGCTGGAGAGTGTTTTCCCGACGAGAACGGCGGAATTTCGCTGCAAAAAAGACAGGACGGTCGTTCCGAAAATTTCTTATCACAAGCGATTTGAAACAGGTCCGGCTATCCGTACGGCAAAGCCGCGCGTATTGATTCCGACCTTCCCGGGGACGAACTGCGAGGTGGAGTCCAAGGCGACTTTTGAAGGGGTTGGCGCACTGGCGGATGTACATATCATCCGGAATATGACCAGCCATGATTTGGAAGAATCCATTCGGGAAATGGAGAAAAAGATTCGGGAAAGTCAGATCGTCATGATTCCGGGAGGCTTCTCCGGCGGAGACGAACCGGACGGATCGGCCAAGTTTATTACAGCGGTCTTCCGAAACCCGAGAATCAAGGACGCTGTGACGGAACTGCGGGAAGAAAGAGACGGGCTCATGCTCGGAATCTGCAACGGATTCCAGGCATTGATCAAGCTGGGACTTCTGCCGGGAGGAAAGATCGTCGAGATGACCGATGACAGCCCGACGCTGACCTATAATCGGATCGGACGGCATCAGTCCCGCCTTGTGCGGACCCGGATCGCATCCGTGAAATCTCCGTGGCTTGCCGGTGTAAAGGTAGGCGATATTCATACCGTTGCGGTATCACACGGCGAAGGCCGCCTGATTGCCGGAGTTCAGATCCAGGATGAGTTGATTAAAAACGGCCAGATCGCGACGCAGTATGTTGATTTGTCCGGGGAACCTTCGATGGACATCGCCCACAATCCGAACGGCTCGGTTCTGGCGGCAGAAGGACTGCTTTCGCCGGATGGGCGCATTTTCGGTAAGATGGGACATTCCGAACGGTGGGCAATCAATGGATACCGAAATGTAGCGGGAAGCAAAGACCAGAGGATTTTCTCCTCCGGGGTAAATTACTTCAAATAAAGCGTAAAGGAGAGGTGTGAGGATGAAAGCAGCAATTATTATGGGAAGTCCGTCCGATTACCCGGTTGTGGAAAGAGCCGAAAGGATTTTTTCGGCATTCGGAATTGAGTATGAAACGAGAATCTTATCGGCGCATCGTACTCCGCGTGCTGTGGAAGAATTTGCAAGAACAGCGGAAGAAAGGGGATTTGAGGTGATTCTTGCCGCCGCGGGAAAGGCGGCGCACCTTGCCGGAGTGATTGCCGCAAGCACGCTGCTTCCGGTCATCGGGATCCCGGTGAAATCCAGTACTTTGGACGGTCTGGATTCGCTGCTCTCAACCGTGCAGATGCCAAAGGGCGTGCCGGTTGCGACGGTTGCGATTGACGGAAGCGAGAATGCGGCGCTGCTGGCAGTGCAGATGATGGGAATGAAAGAACCGGATCTTCGCCGGAAGATCAGAGAATATAAGGAGCAGATGGAAAGAGATGTACTCGAGGCGGATGCGAAATTCCGTGAGAAAGAACAGGAGGTAACAAGGTGAAAAAGCTGGAGATGATTTATGAGGGAAAGGCCAAAAAAGTCTTTCGTACCGATGATCCGAAACTGTACATTGTCGATTACAAAGATGATGCGACGGCTTTCAACGGTCAGAAAAAGGGACAGATTGCCGGAAAAGGCGTTGTGAACAATACAATGACCAATATCATTTTCCGGAAGATTGAAGAGAGAGGGGTGCCGACCCATCTGGTTGAGCAGCTTTCCGAGCGCGAGACACTGGTTAAGGCTGTAAAAATTATTCCGCTCGAGGTGATTATCCGAAATGTAGCCGCGGGGTCCTTCTCCAAGCGTTACGGCGTGCCGGAGGGAACGCCGCTTGCAAAGACCGTACTGGAATTTTCTTATAAGAACGATGAACTCGGTGATCCGCTGATCAATGATGACCATATCTTGGCGCTTGAAATCGCATCGCCGGAAGAATTGGAATCCGTTCGGAAATATGCCTATATCGTCAACGATGTCCTGAAAGAATTTTTCTTGGAGCGCGGACTGAAACTGATCGATTTTAAAAGCGAATTCGGTATCGCGGACGGACTCGTGATGCTGGCGGATGAGATTTCACCGGATACCTGCCGTCTCTGGGATGTGGAGACAAACGAAAAGATGGATAAGGACCGCTTCCGCCGGGATCTTGGCAATGTGGAAGAAACCTATATGGAAGTCTTCAGAAGAGTACAGGAGTAAGAGATGAAAAACGAAATCAGGGAAGACTGCGGTGTTTTCGGGATCTTCAGCCCGGAGCCTTCCG
>CAKQWL010000249.1 GCA_934278965.1 uncultured Clostridia bacterium
GATTGGCAGATGATTTGGTGAACTTGGCGTTATTCAGGACGGAGAGAAGTTTATTGAAACAGACCGCGATGGTTTGATATCCCAATACCTTGGGGGAACCGCCGCCAAAACCGCATCGATTGTTAAAGAAGCATTGGGCGGTGTACTGTTCATTGATGAAGCGTACGCACTAGCATCGGACTCCTCCTTAGACTACGGATGCGAGGCGATCAATACTCTTGTAAAACGCTTAGAAGATTTTCGAAAAGATTTTGTCTGTATCATGGCCGGTTACACAAAGGAAATGGATCAAATGCTGAACAGCAACCCCGGACTTCGCGACCGTATTCAATTTTATATTGACTTTCCCGACTATTCTGCGGCAGAATTAGTAAAAATTTATTGCAAATATGCGGAATCAGAGTCTTATCAATTAAGTACGGACGCAAAAGAGGTCTTTGGGCAGATAACGGAACAAATTGTTCTCAATAGAGATCAAAATTTTTCCAATGCCCGGCTAATCCGCAAAGTGTTCGAGCGCACCCGCATGAAACAAGCCTTGCGAACAACCGATAATACAATCAATGCGGAGGACATTCGCGCCGTTTTTGAAGAGAGCGATATGAGGGTGCTTCTGGCCCCTGCGCCGACACAAAAGAAAATTGGATTTGCAGAATAATAAAGCAAAGTACAATAGTCGCAAGGGTGTTGTAAACCGAAAAATAATTTTAGGTTGACATATCATGGTGCTCGTGTTATCTTGTTACCTGTAACAGATCTGAATTGATAAAAAGCACGGAACGCAGCCGCCATCCAGAAGGACGCGGCAAACGAAAAGAATAAGACAGAATGGAAATAAAACGAGATGAGTACAAAAGATCAGCTTCTTGAGCTTTTTGAATCCAATAAAGGGACCTTCTTTTCCGGCGAGGAAATTGCCGGGAATATCGGCTGCTCCCGGGCCGCGGTATGGAAAGCGATACAGACACTCCGCAACGTCGGTTATCCGATTGAGGCCGTTCCGGGAAAGGGTTATCTTCTTTCCGAGGCTTCGGATATCCTGTCGTCACAGGGGATTCGCAAGTATTTGGGCGCCCTTGCCGACGAATTGTATATCACAGTCCTCCCCGTGGTAGATTCCACCAACAATTACCTGCGGGAACGCGCCGCCGGGAACCCGCAGGCACTTCCGGACGGTTTTACCGTTCTTGCCGACCGGCAAACGCAGGGACGAGGACGGGTCGGGCGCAGCTTTTTTTCGCCGCCGGATACCGGAATTTATATGAGCATCTTCCTGCGTCCTGCACATTGCAGCGCCGAACAGGCAATGCGTTTTACCACCATCGCTTCCGTCGCCGCTGTCCGCGCAATTCGGGAAGTCTCCGGTCAAGAGGCGAAAATCAAATGGGTCAACGATATTTACCTGAACCGCCGGAAGGTAGCAGGCATTCTGACCGAGGCCTCTTTCGGAATGGAAAGCGGTTTTCTGGATTATGCCGTTCTCGGGATCGGGTTTAACGCTTACACCCCTGCCGGAGGTTTTCCGGAAGAACTTCAAAGCACCGTCGGATCGGTTTTCAGCGATAGAGTTCACGATGGCAAAAATCGCCTTGCTTCCTCTTTTTTAAGGCATTTCATGGAATTATACCGTGCAGGCATAGAGGACCCTTCTTCCTACCTGGATGAATACCGCGCGTACAGCCTTGTTCTCGGCGAGAAGATTACCGTTTTCCACCGCGGACTTCCAGCGGGCGTTCCTCTTCACGCATCCGAAAAAACGGCCGGAGAAAACGGCGGCAGGCAGGCCGTCGCCCTGAACATCGATGATCAATGCGGGCTGACAGTTCGATACGACGACGGAACCGAAGAAACGCTCCATACCGGGGAAATCTCCATCCGTCTTCGCGGCTGACAATGCTTCTGCAGACAGCGACATCATAGATATCATAAGTGACATAGACATAAACGAAAGGAAATAAAAATCATGACAATCCAATCTGATACTTCAAAAACAGCGGCAGGGCACGCGGGCCAGAGATCCTATTCTCGGGTTTATCCGCTGATTCTGTGCGCACTTTTTACGGCTCTGACAGGGGTTTCTTCTTTTTTGTCCATTCCGCTGCCGTTTACCCCGGTTCCGGTCAATCTGGCCACTCTTGCGGTCATGCTCTCCGGACTTCTTCTCGGAGCAAAATACGGCAGTCTCTCCCAGCTTGTTTATCTGCTTTCCGGTGCGATCGGCGTGCCGGTTTTCAGCGGCGGAAGCTCGGGACTCGGCATTCTCACCGGTGCAACCGGCGGTTACCTGATCGGCTATCTTTTCTGCGCCGCCTGCTGCGGCGCCATCGCCGGAAACAGCCGCAATCCTCTTCGCACGGTCCCTGCCATGATTGTCGGCATCGCAGTATGCTATACGCTGGGA
>CAKQWL010000250.1 GCA_934278965.1 uncultured Clostridia bacterium
AAACAAAATTGCGGGTTTTACCCAATAAAAATATAGCACTTCAAGCGGTGTTCGTCAATGATTATTGGGAAAAATCTCTCAAAAGCAGGCTTCTTTTTCCACGGCATTCCATGGTGTTTTCCTCGTATTTTCTTTATTAGTGCGTCGTATTTTTTCTTACATTGCTGTACATTTTACATTCCTATTTATTATCTGCTGCATCTGCTGCCTCATCGGCGTTTTTTATCACTTCAGCTTCGGATGGGACGACGGGATCCTGTTTGACGGAATCTTGCCCGTGAAGAATTTGCGGCGGTTTGGGCATTTCAGCGAATTTTCGGGGAAAGCTGTGAACGCCGTGAAATTTTCAGCGGAGAAAAAATTGGAATGGACCTGAATGATAGAAGAGAAAGTATTTTTCTTTGTGAAAAAACATAAAAAAATAATATTTTTTTTAAAAAATGTATTGACAGAACACAAAAACGATGATAAACTTAGACCAATTCAATAAGAAAACCTTTGAGGGAGAAGTAAAGCTGATTGACGATTTCACAGCGAGTCCGGGACGGTGCGAGCCGGGTAGATGCAGGGTCAGCATAATGGGCTCCTGAGGGCGAGGGGAAAGCCGGAAAATGCGGACGCGGCTGCAGCGGTTCATCTGTGGTGTGTGCGTGACGGTGAGTATCTGAGACGGGATTCCTCCGTGAATGGAAAGGAGTGTGTTGGCACTCTGCTGAGAGGGTCAGTCGGAAGACTGGCCAAACAAGGTGGCACCGCAGGTTATGACCTGTCCTTGAGTGATCAAGGATGGGTCTTTTTGTTTGCAGGGAACTACCCTCTGAAACTGCAGAGACACTTCAATTAAAACAAAGTCATTTTAATTGAAAAGGAGAAGAAAAGATGAAAGAGAGAATGAAGAAATTACTGGCAGCGGCAATGGTCCTGGTACTTTTGACAGCGGTACTTGCGGGATGCGGCGGAGGCGGCGAAACGGAGATGGTGAAGATCGGACTTGTACAACTGATGGAACACCCGTCGCTGAATACGATTCGGGAGAGCATTCTGGACGGACTGGAAGAGAAGGGATTTAAAGACGGTGATAATATCAGCATTGATTATCAAAACGGCCAGAATGATATGAGCGTTATTAAGACGATTGTACAGACTTTTGTGGCGAATGAGTACGATATGATTATCGCGATCGCTACTCCGGCGGCGCAGGCGGCGCTTGGCGAGACGAGTGAGATTCCGATTATTTTCGCCGCGGTTACGGATCCGGTAGACGCGGGTTTGGTGGATGATCTGAACGCACCGGGCGGAAATGTTACGGGAACATCCGATGAGGTTTCGGCGGAGATGATTATGGAACTGGCGGGTCGCATTACACCGGGATTCAAGACGATCGGCGCGCTTTACAGCTCCGGAGAAGACAATTCGGCTTCGGTGATCGCGGGATTGAAAAAGTATGCGGAAGAAAACGGTTACACGGTTGTAGAGTCGGCTGTTACCAATTCCGGTGAAGTGCAGCAGGCTGCACAGTACTTGGCGGATAAGGCAGATGTTGTTTATTCTCCGATTGACAACACTGTAGCATCGGCAATGTCCGTTGCGACCGATGTGTTTAATAAGGCCGGTATTCCGTTCTATGTCAGCGCGGATTCGATGGTAAAGGACGGCGGGCTTGCCACATACGGAATCGATTATACGGTTCTCGGAAAAGAAACGGGATATATGGCGGCAGAAGTGATCAACGGTGCATCTCCGGCAGAACTTCCGGTAAAGAAAATGAGTGATATGAGCATTTATGTGAATACGGATACTGCGAAGGCACTCAATATTGAAATTCCGCAGGATGTATTGGAAGAAGCAATTGTTTTTCCGGAACAGCAGTAGGCGGTATTAAAAAAGACAAGGAGATTTTATTATGATGACGGTGACAGCTCTGCTGGGATCGGTGGAGCTTGGAATGATCTATGCGGTACTGGCGCTCGGGGTGTTTCTCTCATTCCGAACGCTCAATATGCCGGATCTTACGGTGGACGGGTCCGTTGTGACGGGGATGGCGGTATCTGCTGTTATCTGTGCCAGGGGAGGAAATCCGATTTTCGCCTTGTTCGGCGCCTTTGTCGGCGGTGCGGCGGCAGGGCTTCTGACAGGAATCCTGCATACCAAACTTAAGATTCAGGCAATCCTTGCGGGGATTTTGGTCATGCTGGCCTCTTATTCGATCAATCTGCGGATTATGGGCAAAACACCGAATATTCCGCTGACGAAGAGTGAGACCATCTATAAAGCGGCGGACCGGATCCTGCCGGCGCGTTATTCGGGAATTGTACTCGGTGCAGTCGTTCTTCTGCTGGTGATCGCAGTGCTGTACTTTTTCCTTCAGACAAGGCTCGGATTTGTTTTTCGGGCGACGGGTGACAATGAGGATATGGTGAGAGCCTGCGGTGTTTCCTGCGATCGAATGAAGCTGCTCGGACTTGGGATTTCAAACGGACTGGTCGGTCTTTCAGGCGGAATGCTCGCGCAGAATCAGGCGTTCGCGGATATCAACAGCGGTGTTGGAATGATGGTGATCGGTCTTGCATCGGTCATTCTGGGAGAAGTGATTTTCGGGACAAACGGACTGCGCAGACGGCTGTTTGCGGCGGCGCTCGGAGCGATTCTCTACCGCGTCATTTTGGCGCAGGCGCTTTATCTCGGAATGGAATCGACCGATCTGCGGCTTGTCTCCGCTGCCATTGTCGCGGCGGCTATGGCGCTCGGCCTTTTGGGTGAGAAAGGTGTCAGACGGACGAAAAGGAGGAAAGACGCATGAGTTTGCTGGAAATAAAGGAAGTCGTTAAAGTCTTCGGAGCCGGAACGGTCAATGAAAGAACCGCGCTGGACCGGGTCCGTCTCTCTCTGGAAGACGGAGACTTTGTGACGGTCATCGGAAATAACGGCGCTGGAAAATCAACGCTTTTGAATTGTATCGCGGGCGTTTATCCGGTGGACAGCGGCACGATCCTGTTGGACGGGAAGAATATCACAAAGCTGCCGGAATATAAACGGGCGGAGAATATCGGAAGAGTTTTTCAGGATCCGCTCAAGGGAACCGCATTTGATATGTCGAGTGAAGAAAATTTAGCGATCGCTTATTACAAGAACCGTTCACGCGGACTCCAGCCGGGACTGACCGGAAAGGACCGCCAGCTTTTTCGAGAGAAGCTCGCGATGCTTGATATGGGACTCGAGGATAAAATGACGCAGAAGGTAAAGCTTTTGTCCGGAGGCCAAAGACAGGCACTGACGCTTTTTATGGCGGTGATTGCAGAGCCGAAGCTGCTCCTGCTGGACGAGCATACAGCAGCACTGGATCCGGCGGCGGCGGCGACCGTTCTTGCTTTAACGGATCGTTTCGCATCCAGGAGCGGGATGTGCACCTTGATGATTACGCACAATATGAAAGACGCGCTTACTTACGGAAACAGGACTATTCTGATGAAAAGCGGCCGGATCTTAATGGATATTTCCGGTGCGGAACGCGAAGCAATGACCGTAGAAACGCTGATTGAGAAATTTAGTATCGACAGTGACCGGATGCTGCTGGAGGATTGAGTCAGCATAATAAATCTAAATTCATCATAATAAGTCTAAATAATAAAGAATAGATGCAGAAGCCCGAAAACGGTTTCTGCATTTTTCTTTGAGGGTGTGAAAGTAGTTGCCAAACGGGAAACGGGAAGAGTATAATAAATATGTATGCGTGCAGGTCTGCCGCAGGATGAAAATGACACCAAAGTACAACAGAGAGGAAGTGAGTGCCGTGGAACCTTTACCCAGAAGGAAAGAACAGATTTTTAAGGTAAATTTATTCCCGGCATTTTTACTTGCAGCGTTTGCGGTCTGATACGGCGTTTTCTTCCGTGTCTGTCGGAGGTCGGGAAAATCCGAAGAATGAGAGGAACGGACCCATGGAAAACGAAAAGACATTTGAAGAGGCATTTGATGAAATCTTAGAGGAGATTCTCGGGCTGATTCGGGAAAAAAAATATAAAGAAGCAAGAGATCTTTTGGTGGAGGGTCATAACGGCGCGGATATCGCGGAGCTTCTGGAAAGCATTGTGGATGAAGAAGGAATTGAAAAGAGTATTATCCTTTTCCGCATGCTGCCGAAGGATATTTCGGTGGAAGCCTTTGCTTATCTGCCGATCGATGACCAGGTAAACATTATCAACGGGATTACGGATAAAGAAGTTCATTTTATCATGGATGAGATGGATTTCGATGATATGATCGACGTAATGGAAGAGCTTCCGGCCAATCTGGTGGACAAGATTTTAGAAAAGACACCGAAGGAAGAGCGGAAGCTGATCAATACTTTTCTGAATTATCCGGATGACTGCGCGGGCAGCATCATGACACCGGATTATATCAGTCTCAAGAAGGACATGACGGTCAAAGAGGCGCTCGCTTATATCCGCAGAGCAGGGATGGACTCGGAAACGGTGTATACCTGTTATGTCAAAGATGAAGGACGCAAATTGATCGGGATTGTTTCGCTCCGGACCCTGGTGCTTTCGGATGAAGAACTGACAATTCGCGAGATTATGCATGATGAGTATGTCTGTGCCAACGTGTATGATGACCAGGAGCAGGTATCGGAGCTTTTTAAGAAATACGACTTTCTGGCGATTCCGGTTGTGGACAAGGAACACCGCCTTGTCGGAATCGTTACGGTCGATGATATTCTGGATGTTATTGAGGAAGAGGCAACAGAGGACTTCGAGCGAATGGCCGGAATTATTGATGATTCCGACCGGGAGTATCTGGATATGAGCGTGATTCATCATGCCAAGAGCCGGCTTCCGTGGTTGATTTTTCTGATGGTGTCCTCGATGATTACGGGGGCGATTATCACCCGGTTCGAGGCGGTCCTTTCGCAGGTAATCGTACTGGTCGCTTATATGCCGCTTCTGATGGGGACAGGGGGAAATACCGGGTCGCAGGCAGCAACTTTGATTATTCGAGGAATGACGGTCGGTGAGATTGAGCTTTCGGATGTGCGGAAGGTGCTTTGGAAGGAAGTGCGCGTCAGCCTGGTCATCGGAATGGTTTTGAGCATGATCAATTTCCTGAAAATTATTCTGATTGACGGTCAGAGCGTTTTGATTGCCTCAACGGTGTGTTTGTCCATGCTGCTGATCGTTGTTTTTGCCAAGCTGATTGGAAGTCTGGTGCCGATGACGGCCAAAAAGATCGGAATAGACCCGGCGCTGATGGCAAATCCGATGATTTCTTCCGTGACGGATATGATTTCGGTGCTGACCTATTTCTTCCTGGCAGCGATGCTGCTTGGAATATGAGGGATCGGATGACAAAGTGCACCGCGGTGCATCAGCATCGCTTGAAACGATGCTGAGCAATACGGCCTTCGGCAGAAAGCCGAAGAAGCTGAAAGAAAGCTGAAAAAAGAAAAAAGAAAGCTGAAAAAAATAGAAACGAAAAATATGGCAGGAAACAGTATAATCACAAAAGAATATGTCAATACTCTCATCGGAAAGCGCAGAACCGATGTACATAAGGGAGACTGCGGAAGGGTCCTTGTGATTGCGGGTTCGGAGGGAATGACGGGCGCAGCCGTGCTTTGCGCAGCCGGTGCTTATCGCGCCGGGTGCGGCCTGGTGCGGGTCGCTCTTCCGAGAGAACTTTATCCGATTCTTCAGATTGCTTTGCCTGAGGCAACCTGTGTACCGAGGGAGGCGCTTTCCGGGACGCTTGCGCAGTATGACGCAATTGTAATCGGTCCCGGATTGGGAGATGAGAGAGAAAATGAACAGATTCTGAGAAATGTTTTGACCGAAGCGGAAGGTACGGTTGTCATCGATGCGGACGGTCTGAATACGGCTGCCCGCTGTCATCTGGCTGCGGAAATACGAAGCGCACGGGCGCAGATTGTTTTGACGCCCCATGAAGGAGAAGCGATGCGCCTCCTTGAAATGAGCAGGGAGGAGTACCGCACCCGAACACGGGAGGAAATCGTTTCCATGCTTGCTGAGCGATTCGGCGCAGTCGCGGTTTTAAAGGGGGCCGGTACACTTGTGGCAGAAACAGGCGGCGAAACATATATTAACAGTACAGGAA
>CAKQWL010000251.1 GCA_934278965.1 uncultured Clostridia bacterium
TTGTATTTATTCTGGATTGCCTGCACCTTTGGCTGGATACCCGCCATCCGCGCAGTCGATTTGATCTGCTTTGCATAAAGCGGGTAAAGACAGCACTTCACGATAATCGTAAAGATGATAATGGCAATACCGTAGCTTCCTACATAACCGTAAATCAAATTCAAAAGCATACCGAGCGGTTTTGCTATGAATCCCATCATTTATTTTCTCCTTCGATTATTTTAGAGGGTCATATCCGCCCTTATGCCACGGATGACACCTTAAAATCCTTCTTATTCCAAGATAAGTACCTTTTATTGCTCCGTATTTTTCCAGTGCCTGAATAAAATAAGAGGAGCAGGTCGGATAAAAACGACAGGTCGGAGGAAACAGAGGCGAGATAAACTTCTGATATCCCCGAATCAGGAGAATCATCAATCGTTTCATTTTGTTTCCCTGCGTAATTCTGCTTCCTTGACAAGTCCTGTTCTCTTGAACGCGGATTCAATCGATTTTTGCACATCCGCGCATTTCGAACCGGCAATCGTATTTCTGGCAATGAAAATATAATCATAGCCTTTCGGAAATCTCCCTTCCAGCTGCCGCACGCTTTCCTTCATCAGTCTTCTCGCCCGATTCCGCGTAACGGCATTTCCCACTTTTTTGGAAGCCAAAAAAGCTTTCCTTGTATATCCGAGATTGTTTTTTCGATAAAAAAGCACGATATACCGCTCTCCGATCGATTTCCCTCTGTTGTAAATAGCAGAAAAATCCTCTTTTCTGCGAAGTACATTTTTTTTAAGCATTTAGATTTCACTTGTTAAACAACAAAAAGACCACATATGCGGCCCTTATGCTGATAACTTCTTTCTTCCTCTTGCTCTTCTTCTCTTCAGAACGTTTCTTCCGTTCTTTGTACTCATTCTCTTTCTGAAGCCGTGCTCTTTGCTTCTCTGTCTCTTCTTCGGCTGATAAGTCATTTTCATAGGAACTACACCTCCCCTTTTTATTTAGTTTTCAAAATCTGTCCTCGAAAACAAATCGTCTCCCGGAAGCGGTATGATCTGAATTCCAATCATACACGCATGCTCTGTCATTATACATATTTTTCAATAAAAAGTCAATGAAAATCAGGGCTTTTTTACTTCCAGAAAAACCCATCCTATTCAAAAAAACAAGATGTTGTTGTCCCTGTGAAAACTTTGCACAATTTTGTCCACAAGTAGTGGATAACTTTTTCAATATTTATTTTTTCGCGCCTTCTATTTTACACTTGCCTGTGGATAACTTTTTTTGTTATGATAGATATGTGAAAATTATACGGCGCAAATAACTTCTTTCTACGAGGAAAAATATGAATGACTTAAATGAAAAATGGAATCAGGTTCTGGCACTTCTCGAATCCGAAGTAACCGAGGTCAGTTTGAATACATGGTTCAAACCGATCCGTATCAAAGGAATCGATGAGGAAAAAGGACTGATTCTCCTTACTATAAATAATCTGCTTTCGGTCGGAATCCTGAGAGATCGCTATCGGAGCCTTCTGGACAAGGGAATCCGGCAGGTTTTCGGCAGCCGTTTTTCTTTTGTGATCGAATTTGAAGAAGAGAACGAAGAAGAGCCTGTTATCAACAATCCCGGAGGAAAAGAACCGGAATTGAAGGACGAATATTACCTCAATCCGCGATATAATTTCCGAAATTTCGTTGTCGGAAATAATAATAAGTTCGCCCACGCTGCGGCGGTCGCTGTCGCGGAGTCTCCTTCGGAGGCTTATAATCCTCTTTTTCTTTACGGAGGATCCGGTCTCGGAAAAACGCATCTCATGCACGCGGTCGGCCATCACATTCTGAAAACGAAAACAAATCTTAAGGTTCTCTATGTTTCTTCCGAAATGTTTGTCAATGAGATGGTCAGCGCGCTTCGGAAAAATGAACTTCGAAATGAAACAAGCATGGGAGAATTCCGGCGCAAATACAGAAGCGTTGATGTTTTGATGATCGATGATATTCAATTTCTCGAAAACAAAACATCCATCCAGGAGGAATTTTTCAATACATTCAACTCTCTCTACGCCCTAAACAAGCAGATCATCATTTCGTCGGACCGGCCGCCGAATCAGCTTGTCAAAATGGATGAGCGCCTCCGCTCCCGTTTTCAGTGGAGCCTTGTCGCGGATATCATCCCTCCGGATTATGAGACCAGAGTCGCTATTTTGATCAATCTGGCAGAACACAATAAAATCGAAATCGATCAGAATATGAACGAAGTCATTACATTGATCGCAGAGAGAATCCAGGAAAATGTACGGGAATTGGAAGGCGCTTTTACCAGAATTACCACATTCTCCAAGTTGATGAATGAGCCGATCGATGTCCCGTTTGCGCGAAAAATTTTGAAAGATATTTTTTCCGCATCGGACTTCAATGTCACACCGGACAACATCAAGAAAAAAGTATGTAAATACTTCAATATCAAGGTGGTGGATATCGAATCCGCCAAGCGTGCACGCCAGTTTGCCTTTCCGCGACAGATTGCAATGTATCTCTGCCGGGATATGACCGACCTTTCGCTGCCGAAGATCGGCGCATGCTTTGGAGGAAGAGACCACAGCACTGTGCTTCACGCCTGTGAAAAGATTTCAAACGATATGGCATCCAACGATTCGGTCCGTGAGATCATCCGGACGCTCGAAAAGGAAATTAACGGAAAGTAATGCACAAAACACTGGATAAAAAGAACAAGTTCTCCACAGATTTTCAACGAGCGTTTTGATTGATATCATGGTCCCCACAGCACTTATCCACAAATCCACAGGGCCTACTACTAATACTACTAAGATTATCAAAAAATAAAGAAAAGCCGCGTACCAAAGGAGGTTCGACATGAAGTTTACCTGTAACCAGCAATTATTATCAAAAGCACTGAATACTGTTTCAAAAGCGGTCTCCGTCCGGACGACCATTCCGATTTTAAAGGGAATCCTGATCGAAGCGGGCGAAGACGGAAAAGTAAAACTGGCTGCTTCCGATTTAGATATCAGTATTGAAAAAAAGATCGACGCAAAGGTCGAGGAAGCGGGATCGGTCGTTGTTCTTTCGAAGTTATTTGTAGATATCATCCGAAAGCTTCCGAATGAAGAACTTTTAATTGAAACAACGGAAGAAAACAAGGTAACGATCGGATGCTCCCGTTCGGAATTTGTCCTCGTCGGGCTTTCTCCGGATGAATTCCCGGCATTTGGGGAAGAAATCGAAAATGCGGAAGAAATTTCACTGGATAAGGA